>CADEGB010000307.1 GCA_902826755.1 uncultured Gemmatimonadota bacterium | reverse complement strand
CTTGAAGACCCGATTGGCCGCCGTGTAGAACACCTTCGGATTGTGGGGCGACAGGAAGAACGGAGTGTTCCAGTTCCACCGGAGTTGGAGGTCGAGCGAGTCCTGAGTGGCGCGGGCGCGGAGTTCGGTCAGCCGGCGCTTCATCGCCGGCGTCTCGGGCTGGGTGGTGTCGCCCCGCGCCGCGATGATCGAGTCCTGCCACGCGAGGTATACCGGCCGCCACTGCGGTTTGGCGAGTCCGCCCCCCGCTCCGGTGGCGAGGTTCCGTCGTTGAATGTTGCCGCCCTGCGACTCGGCGTAGACGATGCTCGGGTCGGTCGGATCCTGGGCGGTCACGAATCCGTCGCCCCCGCCGATGTTGAACCAGTGCGTCGTGGTGATGGCGCTCTGCCGGCGGCGGCTCGGCCCGCACCAGGAGCCGTTGTCCTGAAGGCCGCCGCAGACGAAGTACGGGACGCCCATGTCGTAACTGATGTTGTAGAACTGTCCGATGGCGAAAGTGTTGGTGAAATTCCAGTTCCCGCCGCGGTCGAACGACACCCCGATCCCGCCGTCGTTCCCGACGAGCTGAAAGTTTGGGTTGGTCGGATCGATCCAGTGGGCATGGGTGTCGACGTGGAGGCCCTGCGAGAACGACCGAACCGTCTTGCCGCCGTCGGGGGAGAAGAGGTGGGGCGTCGAAGTGAAGTGCACCCGCTCGGGATCCAGCGGATCGATCCGCACCTGACTGTAGTAGAACGGGCGGACGTTCTGGGTCGCCACGCGGGTCCAGGTGGCGCCGGCATCGTTGGATCGATAGAGGCCGCTCGGCCGGGTCTGCGCCTTGGCGCCGGGCGTGGGCTTCGGGTTGGCCGCCGTGTCGGCCTCGACCATGGCGTAGAGGATGTTCGGGTTGCTGTGGGAGACCGCCAGCCCGATCCGCCCCTTCATCGTCTCCGGCCAGCCGCCGCCCTTGATCTCGGTCCAGGTAGCGCCGCCGTCGGTGCTCTTCCAGAGCGCGCTTCCCACGCCGCCACTGGACAGGAAATAAGGCCCCCGGATCCGCTCCCAACTGGCCGCGTAGAGGATGTCGGGGTTCTTCGGGTCCATGACGAGGTCGATGAACCCGGCCTTGTCGCTGATGAACTTGATGCGCTGCCAGGTTTGCCCGCCGTCGGTGGTCTTGTAGAGACCCCGATCCGGGTTGGTGTTCCAGATGGCGCCAAGGGCGGCGACGAAGACGGTGTTGGGGTCCGTCGGGTGGATCACGATCCGGGCGATCGTCTGGGTCTTCTCGAGACCCATCAGTTTCCAGGACCGGCCCCCGTCGGTCGATTTGTAGATCCCCATCCCGGGCGAGATCGAGTTGCGGCTGTCCTCCTCGCCGGTGCCGGCCCAGATGATGCTGGTGTCGGACGGCGCGATGGCGATGTCGCCCATCGACACGACCCGTTCGTTTTGAAAGAGCGGTTGGAAGGTGGTGCCGCCATTGGTCGTCTTCCAGATTCCGCCGGCCGCGCTGGCCACGTAGAAGACGAACGTGCCGGGGATTCCCTCGATGTCAGTGATGCGGCCGCTCATGTTGGCCGGTCCGATACTCCGCCATCGCATCCCGTTGAGAAACGTGCTGTCGACTTCGGCCGTGGGCACCTGCGCCGGGAGCGAGCGGGCCAGGCCGAGCAGGGCGACGGATGCCAGCAGTGGTCCCCGGGCTCGGGGTTGGAAGCGTCTCATGGGCAAACCTGAAGGTGTTGGGTCGGGAACCGGAGCTCGGGCACGTAGCCGACAGCCCAATAATACGGTCCGGCGGCCGGGTCCGTTGAGGCGCCCGGCGGCCGGGCTCAAGGTCGGTCCCGGTCAGCCGATAACCGACCGTATGGCCCTACGGATCTTCTCCTGGTTGCGGGGCAAGCGTGGCGACGACGCGAGCCCGACCGCGGCCCCCGAGCCGCCGGCTCCCGTCATTGGACGCCCCGTTGCTGTCGCTCCCCCAGTCCCGCCCGACGCCCCGGCGCCGGTCGAGGGTGCTGAGCCCGCGCTGGCGCTGCGGAACCACCTCTACCAGGAAATCGCCGAGGAAATCGGCGCCCTCGAGGCCGGCCTGACACCGGTCCTCCTCGACGGCGATTGTGGTCTGCTCCTGGCCGACCTTCGGGGCGACGTGGCCGGCTCGGTTCGCCGGCCCCCGATCGCGGCTCAGCAGGCGCTGGCCCGCTGCCGCGACAGCACCGCATCGCTCGGATTGATCCTCGAGACGTTTCATCACGATCCGGCCCTGACCCAGGGTCTGCTCAAACACGCCAACTCCCCGTTCTACGCCACCGGGGGCGGCGCGGTCGCGTCGCTCAACGACGCGGCCCAGCGGGTCGGCACCGGCGGCCTCCACAACGTTCTGCTGACCTCGATGGTGGAGGGTCTCCTCTGCCGCCCCGGTGGGGCGTACGAGCAGATGGTGCAGCAGGTCTGGACCCACATGGTCCGGACGGCGCCGACGGCCCGGCGGCTGGGGCGCATGGTCGAGCTTCCGCCGGAAACCTGCTATACGCTTGGTCTTCTCCACGACCTCGGCAAGCTGATCATTTTCGATCGGCTGAGCGCGCTGCGGACCGCCACCCGACAGACGCTTCGGCTGCCGAAGGTGTTCCTTCGGGAGCTGCTGGCCCGGCTCCACGGCCCGATCGGTGGAGTCGCCGCCCTGCAGTGGAGCCTCGATATCGAGAGCGCCCGCGCCATCGCGGCGCATCCCCGGAACAGCTATCGGCGGTATCAGGATTCCTGGTATGGGCAGGTCGGCTTCACCATCGACGAGAGCCCGGGCGAGAAGATGAGCCAGGTGCTGGCGTTGGCCGAATGGTGGGACCTCACGACGATCCGGGGCGAGGCGCGGGACTACGACGCGTTCTGGGCCCGTTCGGGACTGACCCTGCCGCTCGACGAATGTCGCGCCGTGCTCGAGGAGGGCTGACGGCGCGGCTCGACGCGCTAGAGATTGGTGCGGTAGTCCTCTTCCACCATCCGATCCACGTCTTCGACCACCGCTGACGTCCAGCCGAGCTTGGGGGCCACGAGCTTGGCAAACGAGATCCGTCGGGCCGGGGGCCAGGTGGCGCTCTCCCACAGCTTCGACCGCCGGAACGCCTTGGCACAATGGAAGAAGCACCGCTCCACGGCCACCCGGACGGCCAGGATCGCCGGCTCGCCGCGAGCCGCCAGACGTTCGAGCACCACGGGGTCGGTCGTGATTCGGGCGGTGCCGTTGACGCGGAGGGTTTCCTCCGTTCCCGGGACCAGGAAGATCAGGCCGACGTTCGGATGGTCGATGAGGTTCCGGAGCCCGAACGCGAGCTTGTTGCCCTTCCGTTCCGGAATCAGGAGGCTGCCGTCCTCGTCGATGGCCACGAACCCCGGGTCGTCACCCTTGGGGGACACATCCGGCTGGCCCGCGGCGTCGAGCGTCGCGATCAGGACGAACGGCGATCGGCGGATGAAGTCCATCGCGACCGGTTCGAGGGCAGAGAAGAACTTGCTGTCGACCAGGGGCGACGGCGTGCCGATCCGGGCCCGAAGTTGGTCGATGGTGGTGATGAGGTGTTCGGATGGGTCGGGCATGGTCGTGGCCGGGGCGGTGGAAGCTGGACTGAATATGGCGGGATCGACGGTCGGGCGCGGATGTCCCCAGCAATATCGTTCCATCCCATCCGGGAAACTGGTGGCGAGCCGGCAGCGTAGAGAGGACAGACCCTCACTTCGCAAGGCACCGATGCGCTACCCTGTTCCGCTCCTCCTCGCGGGGGCCGCGATGGCGTTGATTCCCTCGCTGACGCGTCCGTCCCGGTTGGAGGCGCAAGTCCCGCCGTTGGTCCTGCCGAAGGCAAGTCCGCGCGCCTCCGTTACCCAGACGGTGGGGCTCACCGCCGTGAGTATCACCTACGACCGGCCGGCCATCGGTGGGCGGCCGGTGTGGGGCACCCTGGTACCCTTCGACAGCGTGTGGCGTGCCGGTGCCAACGAGAACACGGTCATCGAGTTCAGCTCGCCGGTGCGCCTGGGCGGCAAGGTGATCCAAGCCGGACGGTACGGCCTGCACATGATCCCCGCGCGCGGCGCCTGGACCATCATTCTCAGCAACCAGGCAAACGCCTGGGGCAGCTTCAGCTACGACGCCAAAGAGGATGCCATTCGCGTCACCGCCACGCCCCAGGCCGGCGAGATGCACGAGCGCCTGGCGTACACCTTCGACTCCGTGACCGATTCCTCGGTCGTCGCGACGCTCCGATGGGAGAAGCTGGCGGTGCCGCTTGCCATTCAGGTCGACACCAAGGCGGTGGTCGTCGACAGTATTCGACAACAACTTCGCGGGTTGGGCCGGTTCTTCTGGCAAACATGGAGTCAGGCCGCCGCCTGGAGCGCGGCCAACGACACCAATACCGAAGAGGCGTTAGGCTGGGCCGACCGGTCGATCCGAATGAACCCGACCTTCACCAACCTCCAGGTCAAGGCAACCCTGCTGGCCAACCGAGGTGACCAGGCCGGAGCGGCGGCGGCCACCGACCGGGCCCTGGCTGTGGCCACCGAGGCTGAGGTGAACAACTACGGCTACGTCCTGATGGGCCGAGGCAGCGTCGACTCAGCGATCGTCCTCTTCAAGAAGAACGTGGCCGCGTACCCCCGGTCGTGGAATGCCTACGACAGCCTCGGGGAGGCCTATACCACCAAAGGCGACAAGAAGCTCGCGGTGGACAACTACTCGAAGGCGCTTGCGTTGACCCAGGATCCGGTGCAACGGCAGCGGATCGAGGGAGTGCTGGCGGGCCTCCGCTAGCCTTCCGGTGGCGGCCCAGCTCTCATCGGCGTTGTTGGTCGTGGAAGAACGGACGACCAAGCCACCGCGGCCGGACCACTTGATCGGCCACGGCGTAGCCGATCATCAGGTTCGCGGTCGCGTACGTCACCGCGGCCCCCCAATCGATTCCCTGGTCGAACCGGTCGCGAGGCGTATGATGGATCCCTCCGAAGTACTTCTGCTGCGAAGCCCGGTGGCTGACACCCGGGAACAACATCAGCGACGGCACGCCGGCCAGCATGAACGGATAGTGGTCGCTTCGGGCAAAAATCGTCATGCCCGGCAGCGGGTCGGCGCTGGAGCCGACGCCCAGGCGCTTCAGGGCTGAACTCGCCACGGCCCCCAACGTCGAATAGCCAGCCCCGTAGGCAACGAAATCCTTGATCGGCTCGACCAGGACGGCGTTGTCCAGATTGACATTGGCCACGATCGATCCGATCGGCACCGGCGGGTGGTGGACGAAGTAGTCGGAGCCGAGAATGCCCTTCTCCTCGCCGGTGACCGTCAGGAAGATCACCGATCGTCTCGGCGCCGGCAGGGCGCGCGCGGCCCTGGCCAGCGCGGCGACGACGGCGGTTCCGCCGGCATTGTCGATGGCGCCGTGAGACACGCTGTCACCGTCCACCGGCTCGCCGACCCCGATATGATCGAGGTGGGCGGTGTAGACGACGTACTCGTGCCGGAGCGCGGGGTCGCGACCCTCGATCATTCCGATCGCGTTGTGGGCCGTCACGGCCTGGTGACGGTAGCCGCCCGTGAACTCGAGGCGGAGCGCGGTCGGGAACGACGCGGGGCCTCGGGCGAGTTGCTGGAGGGTCGAGTCGAACGACCGGCCCGCCGCGGCGAAGAACTTGGCGGTTCCCGAGTCGGAGAGCCGGAGCACGGTACCGGTCTCGAAGAACGGTGTGTGGGCGGCGCCGGTGCTATCGGTCCACCCGAAGCCCTCGAGCTGGCCCAAAGAATGGG
>CADEGB010000306.1 GCA_902826755.1 uncultured Gemmatimonadota bacterium | reverse complement strand
CCCCGGTCCGATCGGACGGGCGCCATTCGGGTCGTGCATCGATCGACCTTCGCGCGTAGGGGATTCGTCAGCTCGCCTCCAGTGGCCGACCTGGCCCAACTGGCCGCCGCCCGGGGGGTCCCGCTGATCCACGATGTCGGGAGTGGTCTCCTGATCGACCTCGCCGAGTTCGGCCTCGTCGGCGAACCCGTGGTATCGGCCGCGACGGGCGCGGCCGACGTGGTGATCTTCAGCGGCGACAAACTCCTCGGTGGCCCCCAGGCCGGTTGCATCGTCGGTCGGCGGCGCTGGGTTGCCCCGCTCACCAAGAACCCGTTTGCCCGGGCCCTCCGGACCGACAAGTTGACCCTGGCGGCGCTCGAGGCCACCCTGGCCCTCTACCGCGACCGGTCAACGGCGCTCAAAGAGATCCCGGTCCTCCGGATGCTCACCCTTGGCGCGCCCGAACTCCGGCGCCGGGCCGAACGCCTTGCCGCCGGGCTCCCGCCAGCGGCGGCCCCGACGCTCGAGCCCGCCTCTTCGGCGGTTGGCGGCGGGTCGTTTCCGGACGCCAATCTGCCCACCACGGTGGTCACCGTGGATCCCGGCAGCCGGGGCGCCGCGGCCCTCGCGCTGGCCCTCCGGCTCGGGACCCCGGCCGTGCTGGCGCGGGTCGACGCGGGCCGGCTCGTCCTCGATCCGCGGACTCTCGACCCGGACGACCTCGATGCGATCGCCGGCGCGGTGGCCGCCGCAATCGAGGCGGCATGACCCGGCCGGCCGCGTTTCTCGATCGGGATGGGACGATCGTCGTCGACCCAGGCTACCTCCGCGACCCGGCGACCGTGGCCCTGATTCCCGGCGCCGCTGAAGCCCTGATCAAGCTCCGCCAGGCGGGGTTCGTGGTGGTGGTAGTCACCAATCAAAGCGGCATCGCGCGGGGGATCCTCGACTGGGACGACTACCACGCCGTCGCGGCCGAGATCGACCGACGGCTTGCCAAGGAGGGGGCCGGGATCGACGCCACCTTCGTGTGCCCCCACCATCCGGCCGTCACGGGGCCATGCGAATGCCGGAAGCCGGGGCTGGCCCACTACACGGCCGCCGCCGCCCGGTTCGATCTCGACCTGACCCGGTCCGTCTGGGTCGGCGATCGACTGACCGATCTGGAGCCCGCTCGACCGTTCGGGGGCCGGGGCATCCTGGTCGAAACCGGCGACGGGCGGCAGCACCGCGATGCAGCCCAGGAGGCCGGGTTCCCGGTGGTGGCCGACCTCGGCGCCGCGGTGGCCCTCGCGCTGGAGCCCTGACGGCGCCGGTGGGCGTGACCTCCGCGGATTATATTGACGGGCTATGCCCCTGCGGGTAGCGGTCTGCATCTCCGGACGAGGCAGCAATCTCGAAGCGCTGCTCCGATCGCTGGGCCCGACCGACGGGGTCAGCGTGGTGCTGGTCATCAGCAACCGGGCCGATGCCGGCGGCCTGGCCGTCGCGCGGGACCACGACGTCCCGACGGCCGTCGTGGCCAACACCGCCACCGCCGACGACTGGCTCCGAGTGCTCGAAGCCCACCGGGTCGATTTCGTCGTCCTGGCGGGGTTCCTCAGGAAGGTGCCGGCCGAGGTGATTGCCCAATACCGCGGCCGGCTGATCAACGTCCACCCGGCCCTGCTTCCCGACCACGGCGGACCCGGGATGTACGGCCTCAACGTCCACCGGGCCGTCCTCGCTCGCGGAGACCTCGAGTCAGGAGCCACGGTCCACGGCGTGACCGAGCAGTACGATGACGGACCGATCCTGGGCCAGGCCCGGGTCCCGGTCCGTCCGGACGACACCCCGGAGGCGTTGGCGGCGCGGGTCCTGGCCGTGGAGCATCGCCTGCTCCCGGCTGCCGTGCGGGCCGCCGCGCGGACCGGGCGGGCGGTGCCTTTTACCCTGAACGACTGATATCCATGAAACGTGCTCTCATCTCGGTCAGCGACAAGCGCGGGATCGTCGAACTCTCCGCCGGCCTGGTCGAACTCGGCTTCGAGTTGGTGTCCACCGGCGGCACCGCCCAGACCATCCGCAAAGCGAGCCTCCCCGTCACACTCGTCGAGGAGGTAACCGGGTTTCCCGAGATCCTCGATGGCCGGGTCAAGACGCTCCATCCCAAGGTCCATGCCGGGCTTCTGGCGCGGCCCGACATCGAGCAGCACCGCCTTGCCCTCGAGACCCACGGGATCGCCGCGTTCCAGCTGGTGGCCGTCAATCTCTACCCGTTTCAGTCGACGATTGCCCAGCCGAACGTGACCTACGAGGACGCGATCGAGAACATCGATGTCGGCGGGCCCTCGATGCTCCGCGCGGCGGCCAAGAATCACCAGTTCGTGCTCCCGGTGGTCGATCCAACCGACTATCCCAAGGTGCTCGAACTGCTCCGGGCCGGCGACATCGGCCTCGACATCCGCCGGGCGTTTGCCGCCAAGGTCTTCTCCCACACCGCCGATTACGACAACGCCATCGCCGGCTACCTCACCGTCGGCGACCACGGCCTCCCGCCCCGGCTCAACCTGTCCGTCGAGCAGCTGCTCCCGCTGCGGTATGGTGAGAATCCGGAACAGCGAGCGGCGCTCTACGCGTCGGAAGAACCCCGCGGCATCCGCGATCTCAAGCAGCGCCAGGGGAAGGAACTCTCCTTCAACAACCTGCTCGACATTGACGCGGCCACCTCCGCGGTGGCGGTCTGGAAGAACCGGCCGGCCTGCTGCATCGTGAAGCACGCCACGCCCTGCGGGATCGCCGTGGGCCGGACCGCGCTCGAGGCCCTGGAAAAAGCCCGCGCCACCGACCCGCTCTCCGCGTTCGGCGGTGTCATCGCCTGCAACACGGTCATCGACCGGACCATCGCCGAGAACCTCCGCGATCTGTTCTTCGAGGTGATCGTGGCGCCATCGGTGCACGACGAGGCGCTCGCGGTGTTCGCCGAAAAGAAGAACCTCCGGGTCGTCGAGTTGCCGATCGGCGATGCCCCGGGACTCGACTGGAAGCGGGTCCGCGGCGGATTCCTCGTCCAGGACCGCTTCCGGTTCGACGCCAGCGCGGCCGAGTGGACCGTCCCGACCGGGCGGAAGCCCACCGTGGACGAGCACAACGAGCTGCGGTTCGCCTGGGGTGCCGTCGCCACCGTCAAGTCGAACGCCATCCTCCTCTCGCGCCAGGAACAGGCCATCGGCATCGGCGCCGGGCAAATGAGCCGGGTCGACGCCGTGTTCATGGCCATTCACAAGGCCCGCCAGCAGCTCCACCAGACCCAGGGCGCCGTCCTCGCCTCCGACGGGTTTTTCCCGTTCCCTGACGCGGTCGAGGAGGCGGCGCGGGCCGGGATCACCGCCATCATCCAACCAGGTGGATCGGTTCGCGACGCCGAAGTCATCGCCGCCTGCAACCGGCTCGACATCGCGATGATCACCACCGGTAAGCGGATGTTCCGGCACTAATGATGACGACTCGAGAAAAGCCGCCCTACCTCTGGGCCGCGGCCACCGCCCTGGTCGTCTTTGGGATCTATCTCGCCACCCTGGCGCCGACCACGGCGTTCTGGGACACCTCCGAGTACATCGCCGCCGCCAAGGTCCTCGGCATTCCCCACCCGCCCGGGAACCCGCTCTTCGTGCTGATGGCGCACGTCTTCGGGCTCCTCCCGTTTGCCGACACCTACGCTGAGCGCATCAATCTCTTCGCGGCCGTCACCAGCGCGGCGTCCGCGGGCTTCTGGTTCCTGGTTTCGGAGCGATGGCTCCGTCAGGTCGTGCCGGCCACCCTGCCCCGGCTGGTCGCCTCGTTCGCTGGCGTGCTCGTCGGGGCCACCATGTGGACCGTCTGGAACCAGTCCACGGTCAACGAGAAGGTCTACACCGTCTCGATGTTCTTCATGGCCCTGGTCACCTGGCTCGCGGTCCACTGGGGCGACGACGAGCCAGGCTCCCACCGGGACCGGTGGCTCGTCCTGATCGCGTTCCTCCTGGCGCTGACCTCGACCAACCACATGATGGGCGTCCTGGCCGCCCCCGCCGTGGTCGTCTACGTCCTCTGGACCGACTGGCGGGTTCTGACCCGGCCATGGGTCCTCGGGGCCATTGTCGTCGTGGTGATCATCGGCCTGACGCCGAACTACGTCTTCCTCCCGATCCGGGCGGCGCAGCTGCCCGCCATCAACGAGGGCGAGCCGGTCGGTCTCAACGCCATCTGCGCCCTGACCGCCGGCCTCACCAATTGCAGCCAGCCGCTCGCCGACGTCATCAACCGCGTCCAGTACGGCAAGGGCTCCGTCTTCGATCGCCAGGCCGACCTCGTGGCTCAGTTCGCCATGTACTGGCAGTATTTCTCGTGGCAGTTCGCCCGCGACTGGGGGGGCCTGGCCCGGGTGGCCACCGCCCTCTTCACGGTCCTTGGCCTGGCTGGACTGTGGCAGATGCTCAAGAAGGATCGGCGGGCCGGGCTGGCGGCCGCGGCAATGCTCTTTACGCTGACCTTTGCGCTGATCTTCTACCTCAACTTCAAGTACGGCTATTCGATTTACCCCGAACGGACCGACATCACCGCCGAGATGCGGGAAGTCCGCGAGCGAGACTACTTCTTCGTCTGTTCCTTTGCCTTCTTCGGCACGCTCGTGGCCGCCGGGATCGGCACGGCCATGAGCGCCGTGGCCGAGTTTTTCCAGGGGCGCCTCGGCGATCGGGAGCGCTGGTTCGCCGCGTTGCCGGTGGGGCTCCTGGCCCTGATCCCGCTCCTCGGCAACCGGGTCACCGCCTCCCGCGATCACGAGTTCGCCGCCCGCGACTTTGCCCGCGACCTCCTCGAATCGGTCGAACCCTACGCGATCCTGATCACCGCCGGCGACAACGACACGTTCCCGCTGTGGTACGCGCAGGAAGTCGAGGGCATCCGCCCCGACGTCACCATCGCCAACATGTCACTGATGAACACCGAGTGGCATCTCAAACAGCTCGGCCGCCGCGTCACGCCCCCGTTCGATCCGTCCCGGTCGGTCGACCTGTGGAAGTCGGGGGTCGACCAGCCCGGTGTGGCACTCGGTGACTCGAGCGGCCCCGCGCGCGGCTGGGTCCGCCCGGAGGGCTCGGTGTTCTCGCTCACCGAGCGCGAACTCGACAGCCTGCCCGAGTACACTCGGCCGCCGGCCGGTCCCCTCGCGTTCGGCAACGTGACGCTCGACTTTTCCCGGACCCAGATCCTCGACCGCAAGGATCTGGCAACCATCTTCCTGATCCGCGACAACCTCGGGAAACGACCGATTTACTTCAGCTGGAGTTCGGGGTCGTTTCCGGACCAGACGTTCGGCCTGACGCCGTACCTCGTCACCCAGGGATTCGTCCGCAAGCTGTATCCCGATCCCGTCAATCCGAAGCCGCCCGTGGTGATGAGCGCGGGCATGGGTTGGATGGACCTGGAGCGGACCAAGGCGCTGCTCTGGAACGCGTACCGGTGGGAGAGCGCGGCCCGCCCCCGGCCCCGGGGCTGGACCGACGAGCCGTCTCAGTCGATCCTCGAGTTGTATGGCGTGATCTATGCCGGAGTGGCGGCCACGCTCCGGCAGGAGGGCGACTCCGTGATGGCCGAACGGGCCGACTCCGTGGCCAACGCCGTGGCCAGTAGTCTGCGCCCTCGCAATCGCTGATCGAAACACCGGGCGGCGGCCCGCCTGGGGCCGCCCCCTCGTCCGACCCCAGGCGCGGTGGCAGAGTGGTTTAATGCACCGGTCTTGAAAACCGGCGAACCCGAAAGGGTTCCGTGAGTTCGAATCTCACCCGCGCC
>CADEGB010000305.1 GCA_902826755.1 uncultured Gemmatimonadota bacterium | reverse complement strand
GGGCGGAGTATCGGGAGACGATGGGACATCAGTGGCTGGGGTTCGACCGGGATGCCGTGTTCGGGTGGGCCACCAAGGCCGGGCTCAAGCCGGTTTCCTATCGACCGCTCCCGCCGCAACCGAAATCACAGGGGCCGCTGCTGTTCGTCGCCGCGGCCAGGAAACTTCACCAACCGGAGAGATGATCGTGGCAACCGCAGCGTTGGACCAGCATCCGTTCGAGGCCGCCCGGAGTGCCGGTCGGGTCCCTTTCAAGGTCAAGGATCTCGGGGAAGCCGAGTTCGGCCGCAAGGAGATTCGCCTGGCGGAGCAGGAAATGCCCGGCCTGATGGCAATCCGGGCCGAGTACCGGGGCAAGAACCCGCTCGCCGGCGCCAAGATCATGGGGTCGCTCCACATGACCGTGCAGACCGCGGTCCTGATCGAGACCCTGGTCGACCTCGGAGCCGACGTGCGGTGGGTCTCCTGCAACATCTTCTCGACTCAGGATCACGCGGCGGCCGCGGTAGTGGTCGGCAAGACGGGCACCGTCGCCGCGCCGCGCGGCACCCCGGTCTTTGCTTGGAAGGGTGAAACGCTGGAGGAGTACTGGTGGTGCACGGAGCAGGCCTTGATGTGGCCCGATGGCTCCGGCCCCAACCTGCTCCTCGACGACGGCGGCGACGCCACCCTGCTCGTCCACAAGGGCACCGAGTTCGAGAAGGCCGGCGCGATCCCGGCGTTCAACCCGGACTCCGACCCGGAGGAGTGGGGCGTCATCCTCGACCTGATCCGAGCCGAAGCCAAGAAGAACCCGGGCCGGTGGACCAAGGTGGCCGCCGACCTCCGGGGCGTTTCCGAGGAAACCACCACCGGCGTCCATCGGCTCTACGAGATGATGAAGGCTGGCACGCTCCTGTTCCCGGCCATCAACGTCAACGACTCGGTGACCAAGTCGAAGTTCGACAACATCTACGGGTGCCGGCACTCGGTCATCGACGGGCTCAACCGGGCCAGTGACGTGATGATCTCGGGCAAGCTGGCGGTCGTGTGCGGGTACGGCGAAGTCGGCAAGGGCTGCGCCCAGGCGCTCAAGGGCCAGGGTGCCCGGGTCGTGATCACCGAGATTGACCCGATCTGCGCGCTCCAGGCCGCGATGGAGGGGTATCAGGTGCTGACCCTCGAGGACGTCATCTCGACGGCCGACATCTTCATCACCGCCACGGGCAACTTCAATATCATCACGGCCGACCACATGGCTCGGATGAAGGACAAGGCCATCGTCGGCAACATCGGTCATTTCGACAACGAAATCGACATGGCCGGGTTGAAGAAGATCAAGGGAATCAACCGGATCAACATCAAGCCGCAATACGACGAGTGGGTCTTTCCTGACGGCCACAGCGTGATGATCCTGGCTGAAGGGCGGCTCCTCAATCTCGGCTGCGCGACCGGGCATCCAAGCTTCGTGATGTCGGCGAGCTTCACGAACCAGGTGATGGCGCAGATCGAGCTGCACCAGAACGCGGCCAAGTACGAGAAGAAGGTCTACGTGCTGCCGAAGCACCTCGACGAGAAGGTCGCCCGCCTCCACCTCGACAAGCTGGGCGTCAAGCTAACGGTACTGACGCCGGAGCAGGCGGCGTACATCGGGTCGGGGGTCGAGGGGCCCTACAAGCCGGATCACTACCGGTACTAGGTCGATTCACGAACGCAAAGCCTGGCGGGGGGCCTCGGGGCCCCTCGCCAGGCTTTGGTGTGTCCGACCCGAGGTGACCCGCGCTATTGCACCGTCACCGTCCCGACCATGCCGCTGGTGAAGTTCTCCGAGTGGAGGGTGCACCGATACCGGTAGGTCCCCGCCGCCGCGAAGTTCCGGGTGTGGGTGCCACTCGACTGGTTGCGGGCGGAGTTCCCGGTACCATCCTCGAAGGTGACGTCGTGCGTCCCCTCCTGGAAATTCCAGGTCACCGTGGCGGCCATGGCCACCGCGAGCGCCGGCGGGGTGAACTGATTGTTGCTGACCGCGACGGCGTTCGGCCCGGTCGGGTCGGTGCTGTCACCGCACGCCGCCACCAAGATGGCCGCGGCCGCGAACAGGAAACGGGGTTGGAACATCGAATTCCTCAGTGGTAAGGGCGTTCAGGGGACGACCCGACCGGCTCGGCCCGCACACCTGGCTGCTACTGCACCACTACCGAGCCGATCATCCCACTCGTGAAGCTGGTCGAGTGGTTGGTGCACCGGTAGCGGAAGGTCCCGGCGGTCCCGAAGTCCCGGTTGTGGGTGCCTGACGAGACGTTGGCGGCGGAGTTGCCGCTGTTGTCCTCGAAGGTCACGTTATGCACGCCGTTCTGGAAGGTCCAGGTCACCGTCGCGTTCCGGGCGATACTGATGTTTTCGGGGGTGAACTGGTTGCTCGTCACCGCCACGGAGTTCCCTCCGGCGGGAGGCGGTGGTGGGGGTGGCGGCGGCGGGGGCGGCTGGGGACCGGTATCTCCGCCGCATCCGAGGACCGCCACCAAGAGGGCGAATCCGGCAATACGCTGCAACGTCATGGGCTGCCTCCTCGTGGAGTGGAATGGTACAGACCCCATTCGACGAGGCTACACCGCCGCGAACCAGCCCATCGCTCCATGTTCCGCCATCTGCCGCTGATGCGGGTGGAACATGTACCGGCCCCGATTGGAAAGCCGGAACTCCACGATGGCCCGCTCGGCTGGGCCCAGGCTCAAAACATCGGTGCGCTCGTCAGGGATCACCCCCGTACCGTTTCGATACACCTCGAATACCTCGGCATGGAGGTGAAAGGAGGCCAGGGGTTGATCAGTGACAAGGTTGGCGAGGTACACCCTGACACGCTCACCTGCCGGGACCTTGATCGGATACTTGGCGTAGAATCCGGCCACCCCGTTCCAGGCGAAGAGGTCGCTGCGGCCATCGGCGTCGACGTCGAAACCACCCAGCACCAGGGCAACTTCGCGGGCGGGCGGACGGTGGGTCGGCGGGTCGACAATCAACAGGCCGTACAGCCCGTTGGCAATGTGGTCCTCACTGGGCGTGAAGTCGCAGTGATACGGGTGGACGCCAAACGGACCGGCCGTCAGGCGGTAGACCGCCTCACCGCCCGGCGGCACCGGCTCCCATCCATCGGCCTCGATCTCATGGCGGCCGTGAAAGTGGAGGTTATGGGCGTGGGCCGTCCGGTTGTGGAGGGTGATCTCGAGCTGGTCGCCCTCGTTGGCTCGGAAGATGGGTCCGGGTACCGAGCCCTCGAAGGTCCAGGCATCGAAGAGCCGATCGGTCGAGACGCCGATCCGCTGGTCGACGATCGCCACCGAGTAGCGCCGGGTAACTGGTCCGGCTTGGGGATCCGGCGGCGGTGGCAGGGTCCGCGCATCGAGGCTGAGGGGTCCGAGGTGCTCGGGGGGCATCACGCCGTGCCCGTAGCGGCTCTGGCCCGGCGTCGGGCGATGAGCCGGCTGGGCAGGCGCCGCCCGCGGCCGGTTCCACCAGGCGACGGCGCCAGCCCCGATCACGAGTCCGCCGCCCAGCATGATCAGCTCCCGACGCGAGACGCTCATTCTCAGAACCGACCGAACCAGAAGGCGCTGGCCCCGATGACCCCGAGATACAACAGGACGCCCGCGGCCAGCGCGCCGATTCGGCGGCGCCATGGCCGCGCGGTGGGCGCCGCTCGGCGGGCCAGGCGGAGCAGCCACCAGACCAAGACGCCGACCAATGTCAGGAACGACGCGTTGGCCCCAATGCGACCCAGCAGGCCGGGGGTGTGGTCCCGTCCAAGCGTGCCGGCCCGCCAGGCGGCGAGCACCGAGTCGGTCTCTGGCGGCAACGCCACGGAGGCGAGATCGAAGCGGGCGGAGTCGAACACGTGGCGCGCGATCCGGACCGGCGCACCGATCGGGTCGGGCATGGTCTGCTTCGGGGGCGGTTCCGGCTGGGTGCCCCAGTCCGGTATCATGTCCTCCCGAATCGTGGTGGCCCGGACGAACAGGGTGCCGAGGGAGACGAGGTCGGACCACCACGGGACCCGGGCCGCGCGACAGCCCTGCACCAGCTCGAGCCCGAATGGCGCGGAGGTCCGGTGTTCGTTCGCGGCAAAGCAGTTGCCCGATGCGCCAAACCCACCGTTGGCGAGGTCCGCTCGTCCCGATCCGAGCACGACGTTGTCACGGACCACGTTGCCGACCGGTCCGTAGTAGTTCCGATCCAGGATCGGGGCGGCGATGATGCCGTGACCCTCGTGATCGAGCACCACGTTTCGCACCACCGTGTCGCGAACGCTGCCGGCCAGGAGGATGCCGTTGCCGAGCGCGATCGAGTTGAGGAGGATGGCGGGCGCCTTCCGATTGGTATTGGAGTAGACCAGGTTGGCGGCGTACACCGCCTCGCGCTGGGGCGGATCGAGCTCGACGTCGAGCGACGACGGGACGATCCCGGCCCGATTGTGGCGCCAGATGGAACTCACCAAGTAGAGCGCGCCACCGGCGTTGGTGCCCGAGTAGCCGAGTCCGTTGTGCTCCGCCACGACGTGGCGGATGATGGTTCGGCAGGGATAGCACTGGCCGATGTAGAACCCGGAATCCGGCGATCCGGAAGCGTAGGAATCCTCGAAGAGGCCGTCGCGAGACCCGAAGGCATAGACGCCGTAGTCACCGTTGTTGATGGCGGTAAGGAACGAGCCCCGGAATCCAGTGACGCCGGTCCAGAAGAACCCGTTGAGGAGCGCGTTCCGGGCAGTCAGGTTCTCGACCGCCACGGCATCCGCCAGGATCGAGATCCCGTTGCCGCGGACGAACTCGCCGTCGATGATCGTGGCGTTGCGGTCGACGCCCCGAATGACGATCGACGGCGTCGTCACCGAAACTTCCTCCTTGTAGACGCCGCGATCGACCAGCACCAGATCGCCCGGCTGGGCGGCGTCGACGGCCGCCTGAATGGTCGAATAGTCGAGGGGCACCCGGAGCGTGCGCCCGCTGGGCTGATCGACCGGCTCGATCCGGCCCTTGGGGCTCGGACTGTACTCGGTATCGCCGACGACGATGACGCCAGCCATCCCGCCGCCGTCCTTGGTCCCATGGTAGGAGCAGTAGTAGTGGTAGACCCCGGGGCGATCGAAGACGACCTCGCCGCCTTTGCCCTCGCCGGCCGTGCGGGCGGGCACGTCGGGCGTCTTCCAGGCGCCATCGTCGGCGACGGCGTTGTGCACGCTCCGCCCGTGGTTGATGAACATGACCCGGGTGCCGACCGGCACCCGGGTAACCGCCCCGCTGTACTGGTTGTCCGACATGCTGATGAGGGTCCCGGCCGGGACGGCGGGACCACAGCCAACGGCGAGCAGCCCCAGCAGGGCGAGGCGTTTCCGCATGGTGGATTCGGAGGGTGGAGGCAGGATAACATACAGCGCGCCGCCGGCTGGTGCCACGCGCGGCCCCACCCTCGACCCGACCGATTCCGATGCCCGACCGCCTCTCCCTCTTTCGGGCGTCCCTGCCACTGGCGCTCCTGGCGCTGGCCTCTTGCGGCCGGCCGGCCGGGTCCGCGCCGGCTCCGGCCCCGGAACCGATCGATGCGCCGCTCGAGGCCGAGCTCGAGAAGCTGATTGCCGGGTTTCGAGGCACCGTCGGGATCTACGTTCGTCACCTGCCAACCGGCCGGGTGGCCGCCATCAACGCCGACACGATGTTCCCGACGGCGAGCATGATCAAGGTCCCGATCCTGGTCGGAGTGCACGACGCCGTCCAGCGCGGCGCGCTCGACCTGCACCAGACGCTGACCTATCGGGATTCCCTGCTCTACGCCGGCG
>CADEGB010000304.1 GCA_902826755.1 uncultured Gemmatimonadota bacterium | reverse complement strand
GACGACAGCGTCAACGCCAAGGTGGCGGCGTACGCCGAGCGGGTCATGCGCGGGATCCCGCGCTCGACCCCTCCAGCGGCCGGGCCGGATCGAGCCGACCAGGACGGACCGCGCTGACCGAATCGGTCAGCTTGGGATGGTGAGTCGACGGCCGGCTTGGAGGCCCCGGGCGGATCGGAGTCCGTTGGCCGACATCAGCGCCTCGACCGAGACCCCGTAGCGCCGGGCCAGCGAGGAGAGCGTCTCGCCTCGACGGACCACGTGCGATGCCGCCCGAGAGCGGGCCGCCGCCTTCGACCCGGCCTCGGCCCGCACCGTGGCGGCGGCCCGGGGTCGCGTCGGCGCGGAGCGGATGCCGCCGACCCGCAGCCGCTGCCCGGCGCGGATCGTGGACTTCGCCCCCAGTTCATTGACCGCGCGAAGTTGGGCCACCGTCATCCCATACCGCCGGGCGATTCCGCCTAACGTTTCCCCGGGCCGGACCCGGTGGGTGCCGCGCGCGGTGGCCCGGGCCCGAGCGGCCGTGGTCTGCCGCTCATCGGCGGCCGCCAGGGAACGGACCCGCGCCAGGCCCGGGATCCGCAGTTCGGTCCCGGCCTTGAGCCCCGCCTTCGGATTGATCCGGGGGTTGAAGTGGGCCAGTTCGGCCGCCGACAGACCGTAGCGCCGGCCGATGGACCGCAGGGTCTCCTTCTTCCGAACCACGTGCACCTGGCCGGGGATCCGCTCGTCCGGGCTCAGGGCGGCAACCGCCTCGGTGGCCGCCACCCCGAAGCCGACCGGGACCCGGATCCACCAAGTCCCGCCCGGTGGCGTGATGCCCCGCAGGAAGTGGGGATTGAGTCCACCGATGACGGTCGGGTCGACCCCGCCCACCTTGGCCACGACCTCGAGGCTGGTCGGTTCGGTGACGGGAACCGAATCCACCGCGAACGGTTCGGCCGGGGGAACCGGCCCGAACCCGTACTTGGTGGGCTGCTTGGCGATCATCGCCGCGGCGATCAGCTTGGGGACGTAGTCCTTCGTTTCCTTCCGCAGGTAGCGCGAGTCCGACAGGTGAAAAAACCGGTCGTCACCATTGGCATCCTCGGCCAGATCCTCGACGTCCTCGTCACCGAAGTAGTCTTCCTCGACACCCGAGCCCAGTTTCCGGAGCCCGCGCGACACGGTACCTCCGCCGCTGTTGTAGGCGGCGGCCGCGAGGTAGTAGGAGCCGTTGAAGCGACGCGTCAGGTCCGCCAGGAACCGGGCCGCGGACCGGGTGGCCTTGAGGGGATCGCGCCGTTCGTCGACCCAGTGATCCACCCGCATCCCGTATTCGCGCGCCGTCGGCCGCATGAACTGCCACATGCCGACGGCTTTCGATCGACTCACCGCGGTGTTGGAGTAGCCCGACTCGATCAACGCCAGGTAGACGAGGTCCTGGGGCAGTTTGTGCTCGACGAGGGCCGCGCGGATCATCGGCTCATAGACCGGCAACCGGCCAAGCCAGATGGCCATCCGTTCCCGGGCCGGGCCCTGGAAGAAATCGAGATAGAACCGGACCCGATCGTGCTCGGCGTAGCGCGCCACGTTGATGTCGAACATCTCTGCCAGGTCGACTTCCGCCTCCATGCCGGACGGTTCGCCGGCGGGCGTGGCGGAGGCTTCGTGGAGGCGCTCCAGGATCTCCATGTCCTTCTGATCCTGGAGTGAATCGCTGGCCAGCCGCCGCAGGACGGCGGTGTCGGGGGGCGTGTGCACTTCGATGAGATCCGGCGCGGGCGGGACGACTGGAGACTCGACCGCCGGAACGGCTTCCACCGCGTCCGGCCCGGGCACGGTGGCCACGGGGTGAACGGCGCAACCGAGGACGGTGAGCCCAGAGAGTCCCGCCAGCCAACGTCGCATCTCACCGTCCCTGGAGCGATGGTCGAAAACGAACCGGGGAGTCCCGGTCAAAAGTATGGCAAGGCCCACGCCCGAGGGCAACGGGGCAGACACCCGGTTCGATGCTCGGCCGGGTCAAAGCGTTGCGCGCGTTGGAATTGGCGGATGGGGTGAATCAGCGCCGGGGTTCGATCAACCCGGTGAGGAGACGATTGGTGGCGTTCAACACGGCGAGCGCCGCGCCCCGGGGCGCGTCATCCTGCACGAGCGCGGAACCGACCACCCGGGGGCCATCGAGCCGGCCCTGCGTGGCCAGTGAGGCAATGACCACGGTGGCGTCGAACGCGCGGACCGCTTTGACCCCCACCAACTCGAAGCCGACCTCCGGCATGGCGAGCGCAATGGCGGCCAGGCACGCCTGCGCGGCGCACCGCATCTCGCCCGCTTGAGAGGAGAGGCCGGCGGCTTCGCCGACATACGGGGTACTCTGGGGCCAACTGAGCACCACCCGGGCCCGACACAAACCGGTGGAGCCTCGATCGAGGGAGAAGTCCGTGAACTTGAGGCGGCCCCGGTCGTCCACGTCAGCCGGGGCGGGCTTCGAGGTTGACTTCGAGCTGGCGCGCCAGGTCTTCGAGCGGCGCGGCCACGTCGACGGCCAGGTGGTGGCGGCCGGTGTCGTCGAGTTCGATGCCGATCACCATGATGCGGCCATCGGTCAGCTCGATCTTGAGCTGGCGAAGGTCCGAGCGCATGACGCAATCGACGATGGCCTGGCCCCGAAGAGCCTGGAGGGAGGCGGCAACGCGCCGGAGGTCCTGGACGGGAATCTGGATCATCGGATCAGCGCCGGGCGTTGTGCTCGTTGAGCAGCTCGACCAGCTCGCGATCGGAGAGTTTCTCCGCCTGGGAGTAGATCGTGGCCTTCGAAGACGACTGCATTGGGACTGGGGCCCAGAACCGGCGTGGATTGGGGCCGGCCGATCGGAACGAGAGCACCAACTCCCACTGATCGGAGTTGGCGCGACGTTCCGCGGCGATCGAGATGTTCCACACCTCGCCACCCACCTCGATTACCCGCCAGGCCACGCGTCGACTCCCGTTGCCGAACGGGATGAATATGAAGCGGGAACCGCCACCCGGGCAATGGCGCCGGATGGATCGCCGCGTTGGAGCGTCAGTCGCCCCTGGTCAGGGCCCGGTACCGCTGGATGATGTTCCGGGTGATCGGGCCGGGCCGCCCGTCGCCGACTGGCCGGCCGTCGAGCTGGCGGACCGGGGCGATCTCGGCACCGGTGCCGCAGAGGAAGACCTCGTCGGCGGTGTAGAGATCGTACCGGTTCAGCATCTCCTCGCGCGCCTCGACCCCCGCCGCAGCCGCCAACTCGAAAACCACCGCCCGAGTGACGCCCAGCAGGATCCCGGCGTGCGGGGGCGGCGTCTTGAGGACGCCGTCCTTGACCATCCAGAGATTCATCCCGGTGGCCTCGCAGACGTGACCGGCGGCGTCCAGCATGATCGCGTCGTCGGCCCCGGCGGTGTTGGCCTCGTGCTTGGCCAGGACGTGAGGGAGATAGTTGAGTGACTTGACCCGGGGGTTGAGCGACTCCTTGTGGGGAATCGGGGTACCCGCGGTGACCATGGTGAGCCCGTTCTCGTACCGATCCGCCGCCCACATCTTGATCGAATCGACGATGACCAGGATGGTCGGCTTGACGCACTTCCTGGGGTCGATCCCCATGTCGCCATCGCCCCGGGTGACGATCGGGCGGATGTACGCTTCCTTGAGACCGGACCGCGCCACGCCGTCCTCGATGATGGCGCCCATCTCCTCGAGGGGCATCGGGATCGTCAGCGCGATGGCGCGAGCGGAGTCGTACAAACGGTCGAGGTGGGCCTTGAGCCGGAAGACCCGGCCGTTGTAGGCGCGAATACCCTCGAAGACGCCGTCG
Organism: uncultured Gemmatimonadota bacterium; assembly: GCA_902826755.1. Lineage (GTDB taxonomy): Bacteria > Gemmatimonadota > Gemmatimonadetes > Gemmatimonadales > GWC2-71-9 > SHZU01. The sequence continues at coordinate 1,994 of CADEGB010000304.1, read as the reverse complement.
CCGTAGAGGAGACCGTGGTCGAAGACCGAGATCCTGGCGGTGGTCCGGTCGCCCCAGGTCCCGTCCATCCAGATGATGGCCATCGAGCAGCCCCGTGTTGGTGTGGAGTGGTGCCGCCGTCGGCGGCACGGAATACTAATCGCGCAATGCCCTTACCGCATTACCGTTTTCAGGTCGGCGACGAGGTGTTCGCGGCGGACGATCAGGTGATGCCGGTTGAGCCAGTTGAGGGCGCGCTGACGGGTGGTGCCCGTCTCCTCCACCGGATCGAAGGGAAACCCGAAGTAGGTGAGGCCGTCGAGTCGGTAGCTCCACACGGCGTTGCGCGCCCCACTCGGCACGACCTCGTCCTCGACCGCGACGGCGGCCCACTCGATCGAACGATTACACCAGCTCACGGTATGACGCGCCACCGTTCGGGTCACGGGCGACTCCTTTCTCGAGTCCTCTGGGCCTTCTGGCCGGGCCTGCTCTCTCGACCGGTTTTCGGCGCCGGCCGGCCGAACTTGAGCCAAGGCGGCGCCGGCAATTCGTTCCGGCAATCTCTGATAGGGGCAAGGGGGGTGCCACCCGGGACTCGAATCCGGGTCGGGCGGCCTGCCGCCAACGCGGGCCGAGATTAAGCTTTCCCCATGCTCATCCTGCTCTGTCGTCACGCCCAGGCCGCCGACCGGGATCCAACCCTCTTCCCGGACGACAGCGAGCGCCCGTTGGTCCCCAAGGGCCGCCGAGTGGCCGAACGGGTGGCCCGGCGGCTCGCCCGCCGCGGGTATGTCCCAACCGCCGTCCTCTCGAGTCCGTGGAAACGGGCCTGGCAGACGGCCGCCATCCTGGCCCGGGAAACCGGGGCCGGCAAGAAGCGCCGTGTTGCGGCCCCCGCCCTGGCGGCGGAGCCGAACGTGGCCCAATTGGCCGATGTGGTGGGGACTCGGGAACCGACGGAGGTCGTCGCCTTGGTGGGTCACGAGCCGTGGCTGGGAGAGTTGGCCTCGCTGCTGTTGACCGGATCGGCCACCCGCCTGACGATCGATTTTCCGAAGAGCGGCGTGGTGGCCATCGAGGCGGGCGCGATCGGCCTGGCAACGGGCCGGCTGATCTTCATGGACGCGGCCGACGGCTGAGGGCGGGGAGGCGCGCGCGGCCTCCCCACCCGCCCGATCTCAGAACCGCCAGCCGAGCAGATTCCAGGTATTCAGCGACCAGAAGAAGGCCAAGGCGATCAGGACCGCGCCGAGGTGCCGGATCCGGGCCGCCGGGCTGCCCGCGGCGCTCCGCCATTGGGCCACCGCCGCCCAGGCAGCGCCTAACGTCAGGAGCAGACCGATCACCGGCAGGGCCAGCCCGGCCTTGAGCCCGAACGACTCCCCCTTGAACACGAACGCCGGGTCGGATACGACCGCGGCCAGCGCCGCCACGAAGGCAAACTGGGCCAGGGCCACGCCCGCCATCAGCCGCCGGCCAGTGACGATCGGTCGATCCGGCGCTGGTCGCCCGGGCGCGTGCCGGCCAAAGAACCGGACCACCGCGGCAATCAGGATCCCAGCGAACGTCACGAACGCCAGGATCAACAGATTCCGGTGGAAACTCGGCGACGACAGGGTGGACTGCTTTTCCATCGCCATCATCGGGCCCGCGTCGAGGAACCCGTGGGTGATGTTGCCCCGCTCATCGGCCCGGAAGGCCACCAGGGTCCCGGAATGAGCGTCCCGGAACAGGAGCGAGTCGACCGACACGAGGCGCATCGCACCGAACGGCGTCGTGGCCTCGAGCGATCCGTCCGCGTTGGCCCGGATCGGGATGGGGCTGGCCAGGCCCGTCACCTTCTGATAGGTGGTGTAGCTCATCCGGTTGAACAGATATTCGCCGGCGTAGCGGGCGGCCGAGGCCTTGGCGCCCTCGGTGGGCGTCAACACCGGCAGGTCTTGGGGGTAGTAGTGATCGAGGAACGCCTTCAGGAACGGCTGGAAGCTGATCGCGCTCCCGGTGCTGGTGTT
>CADEGB010000303.1 GCA_902826755.1 uncultured Gemmatimonadota bacterium | reverse complement strand
CTGATCGGTCGCGACATCCGGGTGGCGGCCCGTTCGATGGCCCGAACGCCTGGGTTCACCCTGACGGCCTTGGCCACCTTGGCCCTCGGCATCGGCGGCGCGGTCAGCGTGTTTGCGCTCGTTCACGCCGCGCTGTTGGCACCGCTCCCCTATCCCGAGGCGGACCGCCTCGTCAGCCTCGAGTTGGTCGTGCGCGACGAGGGTGCCACGACCGATCGGTTCCCGTGGTCGTATCCTAAGTTCCGGACGATGCGGGAACGAGTCCCTTTCGCCGAACGGGTGGCGGGCTTCAATACCGTAAACGCCAACCTGCGGGGCGAGGGCGTGCCCGAGCGCCTGGTGGTGGAGGAGGTGTCGGCCGACTACTTCGACATCCTCGGTGCCAAGGTCGCTGTCGGACGGGTCTTTGGCTCCCCGGAGGACTCGGTGCCTGATCGGTACGCGGTGGCCGTCTTGTCCCATCGGCTCTGGCGGGGCCGGTTCGGCGGCGATTCCGGGATCGTTGGGCGGTCGATCACCCTGGGCGCCCGACCCTTCACGGTGGTCGGGGTGATGGCGCCGGGCTTCCGTTCTCTGTCCGGTTCTGTCGACCTCTGGGTTCCGTTGGCGATGGCGCCTGCACTCGAATACGCCGAGATCATGGACGAGGTGGGCAACCACTGGCTTGGGGTGGTTGCCCGGCTCCGGGAGGGCATCTCTCCCGCCGCGGCGGAGCGGGCGATGAGCGGGGTTGGGGCGATGGTCGACGCCGTACACCGGACGCCCGGCCAGCAAAGTGCCTGGTCGGCCACGGCCGTGGGGCTAACAGCCCTTCGGGCGGACCCGACCACCGGAACCGCGTTGACGGTCCTGCTGGCGGCGGTGGGCCTGTTGCTCCTGATGGCGTGCGCCAACGTCGCCGGCCTGCTGTTGGTGCGGGCGGTCGGCCGGGGGCGGGAACTGGCGATCCGCGCCGCGGTCGGCGCCGGGCCGCGGGTCATTCTCCGGCAGCTGGTCGTCGAGAGCTTGACGTTGAGCGCCGCGGGGGGCGCGCTCGGGCTGCTGCTGGCCCGCCTCTCGATCAAGACGCTGGGGGCGATGACTCCGGCTGGCGGGTCGGCGCCGGGTGGGTTGGCGTATCTGTTCGATCCGGCCGCCGTGTCGATCTCCGACGCCGTGGTCTGGTTCGCCCTGGTCATCACGATCGGCACCGGCCTTCTGGTGGGGCTCGTGCCGGCGCGCCGGGTCGTCACCCAATCGCTCCTCGGCGAACTGCGAGGGAATCGAGCGGCGTCCTCCGGGAGTCGTCCCACGGGCCTTCAACGCGGGCTGGTGGGCGTCGAGGCCGCTCTGGCGGTGATGCTGCTGATCGGAGCGGGCTTGATGATCAGGAGCTTCGTCCGGTTGTCCTCGGTCGACCTCGGCTTCGAGCCAAGCGGAGTCCTCACGTTTCGGGTCAACCCGTCCGACGCCGACGCCGCCCAGCGCGATCCGGCGGGGTTCAAGTCCCGGGCTCTCGCCCGGCTTGGCGCCATGCCAGGTGTCGAGGTCGCGGGTGTCAACACCTGCGCGCCGCTGTCCGGCCAATGCAGTGCCAGCGTCGTCGTCCACGACGGCGACGGGCCGGTACAGGGACCGGAGATCGGGGTGCACCTCGTCGACCCGGGCTATTTCGACGTCCTCCAGATTCCGCTCGTGGCTGGCCGGTCGTTCGGGCCCGAGGACCGGCCAGGTTCGGCCCGCGTGGCGATCGTGAATGCTCGAGCGGCGCGGCGCCTCTGGCCGGGCGCCGATCCGATCGGCCGACGGATCGGCGTGGGCACGAGCTACTTCGCCGGCGGCGATTCGCTGGCAACCGTGGTCGGCGTCGTGGGCGACGTGCGGTACGCCTCGGCGGAGGCCCCAGCCGGCTTCGACGTCTATGTGCCGGCTCTGCAGCGCTCGCGCGGACCGACGATGTTCTTTGTGCGGACGGCCGGCGACCCGGCCACCCTGCTGCCGTCAGCCCGCGAGGCGATTCGTGAGGTGGACCCGGGATTGCCGGTCCACTCCGCGCGGTCGTTGACCGACCTCGCGGCCGCGGCCACGGCCCGGACTCGGTTCCTGACCGTGCTCCTCAGCGTTTTCTCGGTGCTGGCGGTGAGTCTCGCGGTCATTGGGGTCTATGGCGTGGTGGCGTTTGCGGTTCGGGCCCGAGGGAAGGAGATCAGTATCCGCCTCGCGATCGGGGCCGCGCCGGGTCATTTGGTCCGGCATTTAGTCCTCGAACACGTCCGCCCGCTGGCGATCGGAATCGTCCTCGGCACGGTGGCGGCGGCCGCGCTGACCCGGCTGGCGGCGGCTCTGTTGTACGACGTCGGTCCGCGAGACGGCGGGACGTTCGGCGTCAGCGTCGTCGCGCTCCTGGTGGCGGGTTTGTTGGCCTGTTGGTGGCCGGCCCGGCGGGCCGCCGGCGCCGATCCGGTCGGTGCCCTGAAGGGTGACGGTTAGGTCTCGGCCTTGAGCGCGAGGAGTTCCCGCCGCGCCGCGGCCCCGGCCGCGGTGCCGCGCTGCGCCTCGGCAAAGCGGGCCAACTCGGCCAACAGGCGGCCGCGGTCGCCCGCGGCGCGATGGAGGTCGATGAGCGCCTGGTACACCCCGAATTCGAGGGCGGGCCCGGCGCTGGCCGCCCGCATCGCCTGGTAGACCCGGGCGGCCGCCCCGGGATCGCCTAACGGTCCGGCCAGGACCGCCGCCAGGGCCAGGCGCGCGGCGTGGTCCTCGGGGTGGCTCGCCAGATGGGCCTGGAACGATTCGACTGCTTCCTGGTACCGGCCCCGCGCCACCAACGATTCCTCGAACGAGAACGAAGGGGCCGGTGGGATGTTGCCGGCACCGGACACCACGGCGACGAAGGCCTCGCCAATGCGGCCAGCGGCGGCGGCGATCCCAAAACCGGCGGCCACCCCGAAGGCGACGCCGCCCACCACGACCAACGCCATCGTGCCGAAGCTGGCCCCCCGAGTCATCCGGAGGTAGAACGCCACGGCCCCCGCGATGATGGTGGCGGCCGGTACCGTCCCCGCCAGCGCCCGGAACAGGAAGGCGCGGTTGGCGGTGTCGATGTCTCGGAGCTTACCGGCCATCGGGCCCGGCGGCGCGGGCGCCGGCGGCGAGGTAGCCCACGAGGAAGAGGGCGCTGGTCCCACTGGCGCCGAGCTTCACGGCCGGGGCCAGCGTGCTGGCCGATACCAGGCCCTCCACCAGCCCGGCCAGAAGCAGCAGGGTGACCGAGCATCCAACCAGTCAGATGGCGCGCTGACCCGCGAGCACGAGGGCGTCACGCCGGGACAGTCGACCCGGGCTCAGGATCGCGAAGCCGAGTTGAAAGCCGGCCGCTCCGGCCACCCAGATCGCGAACAGCTCCAGGAGGCCGTGACCCGCCACGAAGGTCCAGAGGTACCCGAACAGGCCGGCGTTGGCGAAATGGCCACTGGCCGCGCCGATCGAGAGGCCGTTCTGGGCCAGCAGAATCAGCGATCCAACGCCCGCAAAGACGCCGCCGGCAAAACACAGGAAGGCGACCTGGACGTTGTTCGCGATGATCGACGCGGCGACCAGGGGCCGCTGTCCCGGGTCGGCGTCGAAGTAGCCCTTGCCTTCGCGTTGACGCGCGGCGCCGGCTTCCGCCCGCTCGAGCATGACGTCGGGGAGGACCTGAGGGGCCACCTCGGGCCGCTCGCGGAGCAGACCGTACCCGAGGAGGGCCGGCACCGTGAAGGCAAGGAACGCCAGGCCGACAGCGCGGGACGATCGCACGACGGCGGCGGGGCATTCGACGGACACGAACCGCCACAGTCGAGCCCAGGTGGCGCCGGTCTCCCGATAGAGCGCGTTGTGACCGGATGCCACCGCCCGCTCCAGCCGGACCTGGGCCGCGGCCGGAACCCGGTAGGTTCGGGCTCGGGCATAGTCGGCCGCGACTTCCCGGTACCGGGTCGTGAAGTCGAGCAGCTCGGCGGGGGCAAATCCATCCAATCCCTGATCCGCCGCCCTGGTGGCGAGGTGCTGGAACTCGTCCCAACGGGCCTGCTTCCGGGCCACGAATCGGACCGCGGCGCTACCACCGCCGCCCCCGAACCGGCTTTGCCGGCGGGCGGTCTCCACCACGTAGAGATCGCGGAGGGCCATTTCGCCCCCCGCGCCCGCTGGGATCCAGGCCGCGAACCGAGCCGTCAGCCGATCGGCGAACCGGTCCCGTACCGCGGGTTCGAGTGCGGCCGCCCGGTCGAGAAATCCGCCCAAGACCCGATATTGGTCGTCGTCGAGTCGTGGCGTGCCGTCGCCACTGGGTTCGGAGCGCGCTTCGCCTGGCGTGGCGGGCTCGGCCGGCGCCGTTTCGATCGGGCGGTCCCGCACCACCACGGTTCCCGCGACGAGGTCTCCGAGGCGTTTGGCCTTCGAATGGAATGCGATCAGAGCCAGGCCGAGCAGAAACGGGGGCGGGAGATAGTCGGCAACGCGGAGGAGATTGCGGATGGCGGCCTCGGGGACGCCGATCGGTTGTCCGTTGTCGCGAACTACCCGAAGGCCGAGCCACCGCTTGCCCGGCGTTTGTCCGCGGAAGAACCCCTCGAATCCGGCAAAGTAGCCCCACAGCAGCGCAAACCCGGCGAGCACCACCACCAGTTGGCCCCAGGTGGTCCCACCGGCGAGCCCACCGACGAGGAAGAACAGCACCACGAAGACGACGATCAGGATCGCCCCGTCGGCGAGAGCCGCAAGGAGGCGCGATCCGAATCCGGCGATTTCGTAGTCGCGGACGACGTGCTCGGGCGTCTCGACCTCGAGTCGTTGCCAATGGTCTTGAGCGGTGGCCGGTCGGGTGGGGCGGGGACGCGGAGGGGTGGGCCGGACCATGGCCGAATCTACCGATCGTCGATGGTCTTCCCAAGGTCCTCGCCGGCGCGCAACTTGGGGGGTCCCCGCTCGCCACGACCCCCGCAGGAGGTGCTTCGTGACCGGACCCTCGCTTCGCCCACTCTCGACGGGCGAGATCCTCGACGTGGCCTTTTCCCTCTACCGCCGTCATTTCGTCACGCTCGCTCTGGTGGCCCTGATCAGCCAGGCCGTCGGGATCCTCTTCAGCATCTACCTCGAAGCGGCGGGCGGGATGCTCGCGAATCCGGGACTGGCGATGGTCTCGCTGATGGTCTCCTCGGTCTGCGCGGCGATCGGCATGGGCGCGTCCACCAAGGTCATCGCGGACTCGTATCTGGGGCGGAGCAGCACGGTCGGCGCGGCGATCGGGTGGGTCGTGCCGAGCATTGGCCGGCTGATCGTCCTGATGGTGGTGGTGTCGCTGTTGGTCGGCATCGGGTTTATCCTGCTGATCGTGCCCGGCGCCATTCTCGGGACCGGGCTGGCCGTGTCCGCCTGCGCGCTGGTGGTCGAGGGGCTTGGGGCCACGGACGCCATGAACCGGTCCTGGTCGCTCACCAAGGGCTACCGGTGGAAAGTGTTCGCGACGATGGCGGTGGCGCTGTGCCTGATCTATCTGATCAGCCTGGCCGCGGTTTTCGTCGGCGGGTTCGTGGCGCTGGCGCTCGGCGGGGACGTGGTGACCTCGCTGGTGGTGGTCGCGGCCGTCTCGGCGGCGTTTTCGGTTCTGGTCTATCCCTACGTCTACTCGGCTGTCACGGTGCTCTACTACGATCTTCGGGTCCGGAAGGAAGGCTTCGACCTCGAGTTGCGGGCGTCGCAGCTCGGGGCCTCGTGATCCAGGAAACCATCCCCGCCGATTCACTTCGGCGGGTGCTGGAGGATGTCTTCCGGGGCGAGCCCTATCGCTGGCGGGACGAGTCGGCCGCCACCGTGCTGGTCCGCACTTGGTGGCGGGCGAT
>CADEGB010000302.1 GCA_902826755.1 uncultured Gemmatimonadota bacterium | reverse complement strand
GTGCTTCGAAGCTGGCCGGCGGCCCTCGAACCGGAATGCTTCGATCCGGAAGCCGCCGCCACCATCCTGCCGATGGAACTCCGCCGCACCGAACTCTATCATGCCGGCGTCTCGCCAACCGAAGCCAACCGGGTCATCGCCGACGGACTCGCAGCCGGCACGTTTCGACTGCCCAATCGGCTGGCCGTCACCTACATGATGTCCGCCGGCCAGCGCCTCATCAGCGATGAGGGCCGCCCAGCCGGCCGCTGGAAGCCGCACCTGATGATCTACTATCCGTACCTCACCAACGAGGCGGTTGGCCATCACGGCGCCCCAGACATGGCGGCCGGCATGGTCGTCGACCCCGGCCGACCAACCGCCAACCTGATGGTGGTGGTTCCTGATTTCATCCCCGTCGCCGCGGCACGGAGCAGTCCTTGAACGAATCGCCGGACCGAGCCCTCGTCGCTTCGGTGATCGACCGCGGCGACGAACGGGCGTTTCGAGCGCTCTATCAACGCCACACGCCAGCCCTGTACCGGACCGCGCGCCGCCTCGGCGACAATTCAACGGCCGGCGCCGACGATCTGGTCCACGACACCTGGCTCCGCGCCGCCGATCGGTGGAGCGCATTCGAGTGGCGCTCCTCGCTCCGAACCTGGCTGACCGGCATCCTCGTCAACGTGATCCGGGAACACCGACGGACCGACCTCGCCCGACGGGAAGACCCGCTCGAGGAGGAGACCGCCGCCGAGTTGCCCCCGATCGACGAACGGCTCGATCTCGAGGCCGCCATCGCAAGCCTCCCGCCCGGATTCCGCGCGGTGCTCGTGCTCCACGACATCGAAGGCCACCCCCACGAAGACGTCGCCCGAATCCTCGGGATCGCCGTTGGTACCTCGAAGAGCCAGCTCCTTCGCGCCAGACGCCGCCTCCGGCACTGGCTCGGCGACGACCCCGCACTCGACACGGAGTGAAAACCCATGAACCCGGAACCCGAAGACCGCCCCCCCGCGCTCCGCCGCCTCGCGATCCCGGACGTTCCCCGGGAGCTCGAGGCGCGCGTGGTCGGCGCGTCACCGCCACCGAGGAACCCGGAAATTCCGAGACACCTCGCTGGCTCCTCCTCCTCTATGAGGACTCGGCCTTCCGGGGCCCGGCTCCGGGCGCCGAGGCCGAATACGTCGAGGAGTACACCCGCTGGGCTGCCGACGTTCGGGAGGCCGGCACCCCGATCGAAGGCGCCGAGCTGGGAGACGCGGGTGGTTTGCTCGAACCCGGCGCCAACCTGACCCCACGCGAGCCGATCGCGGACGGGGCCGGCCGACTGACCGGCTTTTTCGTGGTGACCGCGCCGAGCCTGCACGAGGTGGAACGGTTGGCCGCCACCAGCCCGCACCTCCGGCACGGAGGGCGAATTGGCATCCGACAAATGCGCTAGAACCAGCGCGGGAGGCCCGTGGTGTCGCAATCCGAAATCACGATCGGGGGCAGCGCGTCCCTTTGGGAGGTCGCGGCGCTGGTGGCAGCCGTTGGCGGGACCATCCTGATATTGGCCCGGACAGCCATCGCGGTACAGCGGGCCCGGCGCCTCGCCGCCGGTGAACAGGCCCGAATCGACCGCCTCGAGGCCGACGTGGCCCACCTGCGGACCGTCGCCACCCGCGTCGACGAACTGGAAAACCGCGTCGAGTTCGCTGAGCGACTACTCGCCAGCCCCCCGGACCCAACGACGCACCGTAATCCCTGAACCACTCCCTTCCCGCCCCGCCGGGGCCTAGGTGCTCCAGGGGCCTCCAGACTCGGTCGGCCGGGGCTTGCAACTTTCCGCTCCTTTTGGGCGTCTAAAGGAGAAACCGACCCGACCCAGGCGACATGACCGGCCCGCGTTCCGACGTTCTCCAGGGAACCCTGGAGATGATGGTCCTCAAGCTCCTGACCCGGGAACCCTCCCACGGCTGGGGGCTCTCGTTCCGGCTCCGGGAAATCTCCCGCGATGTCTTCGACGTCAATCAGGGATCCCTCTACCCCGCCCTGCAGCGGCTGCTCCGTCGCGGCCTGGTCCGCTCGGAATGGCGCGCCAGCGAAAACAACCGGCGGGCCCGGTTCTACGAAATCACCCCCGCCGGCCACCGCGCCCTCGAAGCCGCCGTCGTCGACTGGCGCCGGAGTTCCGACGCCGTCAACCTGGTTCTGCGTCTCGCCTGAGGAGATCCCATGGGCTGGTTCAGTACGCTCCGATCCGCCGTGTCCTCCCTCCTCGGTCGCCGCCGGGCCGATCGTGAGCTCGCCGAGGAGATCCGGCACCACCTCGAGTTGGAGACGGAATGGCAGCGACGCCAAGGCCTCTCCGCCGACGAGGCCCGCCAACGCGCCGTCCGTTCCTTCGGTGGCACGGCGCTGGTGGCTGACGAAGTCCGGGACGAACGAGGCGGCCGTCGGATCGACGCGCTGCTGCAGGACCTCCGGTTTGCCTGGCGCTCGCTCCGCCGGCAGCCGGGCTTTGCGGTCACGGTGGTATTGACGCTCGGTTTCGGGATCGGCGCCACCACCGCCCTCTTTGCGGTGGTCAGGACCGCGCTGCTGGCGCCACTTCCCTATCGACCGGTCGATCGCATCGCGATGGTCTGGAGCGCGTGGCGCGGGTTCGACCGGACCTGGCTGTCGTGGGACGAGTACGAGGCGTGGAGCACCGAGATCCGCGCCATTGAGGCCATCGGGCTCTTTGCCAGCGGCGCCGCCAACCTGACCGACGGCGACCAACCCGAGCGGGTCCGGTCCGCGCAAATCACCGCCAACACCCTGTCCGTGCTGGGGGTTTCCCCGGCGCTCGGCCGCGGGTTTTCCGAAGCCGAGGATCGGCCCAACGGCCCGGCGGCGGCCATGGTGAGCTACGAACTCTGGCAGCGGCGCTACGGCGCCGATCCGGCGCTGATCGGCAAGCCGATCCAGATCGGCGGCGAGGCCGTTCCGGTGGTCGGCGTGTTGCCGCCGGGATTCCGGCTTCCCCTCGACTTCGGTGGCCCCGGCCCCACCAACGTCTACCAGCCGCTCGCCACCGACGCTGCCGCCGAGGGCGCGGTCCCGGGCCCCGGCTTCCAGCCGGGCGGCGGCGGCAGTCACAGCTACCACGCGGTGGCCCGGCTCGCGCCCGGCGCCACGGTGGCGTCCGCCAACGCCGAATTGAACCGCTACGTCGCGGAACTGGTCCGCACCGGCGTGATGCCGGCCTCGCGCCAGTTCCGGGCCTTTTCCGTGGGGATCGACGAACAGGTGACGGGGCCGATCAAGGGCCCCCTGTTCATCCTCCTCGGCGCGGTGGGCGTGGTGCTGCTGATCGCGTGCGCCAACGTGGCCGGGCTCCTCCGCGTCCGCGGCGCGCGCCGCCGCCGGGAGCTGGCCGGCCGGGTGGCTGTCGGCGCCGAAGGTGGCCGGCTGACCCGCCTCCTGGTGACCGAAAGCGCCCTGCTGGCGGGGTTCGGAGGAGCGTTAGGCGTGGCCGTGGCCGCTGGGGTGGTGGCGGCGGTCCGGCTGCTGGCCCCTGCCACCCTGCCGCGGGTGGCCGAGACCCGACTCGAGCCCGCGCTCCTCGGCGCGGCCGTGGTGCTCGCGTCCCTGGCCGCGCTGTTGACCAGCATTCTGCCGGCGCTCCAGGCGGCCCGGGTCGCGCCCGCCGATGAGCTCAAGGAAGGAAGCCGGGGCGCCACCGTTGGCGCGGGACGGCTCCGCTGGCGTCAGGCCCTGGTCACGGCCGAGATCGCCTTGGCCGTGATCCTGGTGATTGGCGCCGGCCTCCTGGTCCGCAGCGTGGCCAACCTGCAGTCGATCGACGCCGGCTTCTCCTCCGATCGAGTGCTCACGATGCGGCTCAGCCTGCCATCAACCTGGTATCCGGATGGGGCCCGGGTCGCCGCGTTCTGGGACGACGCCCGGCGGCGGGTGGCCGCGGTGCCCGGCGCGCAGTCCGTCGGCGCCGCCCGCCTCCTCCCGCTCGCCACCGAAATGGGAGACTGGGGTGTCCAGGTCGAGGGCTACGTCCCACCGGCCAACCAGGGAGCCCAGGCGGATTGGCAGATCGTGACGCCGGGCTACTTCGAAGCCGTCCGGCTCCGACTGCGCGAGGGGCGGGTTCTCGACGACCGCGACGACCTCGCGGGCGGACTCGCGATGGTCGTCAACCGACGGTTCGTCGACAGCTATCTGGCCGGCAGGCCGCCGCTCGGGGCCCAGGTCCGGATCGGGTCGAACCCGAACCGGGAACCCTACACGATCGTCGGCGTGGTGGACGACGTCCGTCACAACGGGCTCACCGCGGAGTCCAAACCGGGGTTCTTCGTCACCATGGCCCAGTTCTCCCGGTCGCCCGGCACCACGGTCCGAAGCATGAGTCTCGTCATCCGGACCGCCGGTGATCCGAACAGACTGGTGGCGCCGGTTCGCGCCGCGATCCGCGAGATCGACCCTCGCCTTCCGATCGCAGAAGTCCGCACCCTCGACGCCATCGTCGCCGGCTCGATCGCCGCGCCGCGGTTCGCGATGCAGCTCCTCGGCGTGTTCGGGCTGGCGGCGCTCCTGCTCTCGGCCATCGGCGTCTTCGGCGTGGTCTCTCACGTCGTCGCGATGCGGGAGCAGGAGTTCGGGATCCGGGCCGCGCTAGGAGCCCAACCGGCCGAGTTGATTCGGATGAGCCTGGCCACCGGGCTCCGCCAGACGGTGACGGGCATCGCGCTGGGCGCCGCAGGGGCGTGGGTGCTGACCCGGCTTCTCGGTCAATTGCTGGAAGGGGTGAGCCCCACCGATCCGGCCACCTTCGCGACCGTGGTGCTGGCCACCGGGATGGTGGCCCTGCTGGCCAGCGCCGGACCGGCACTCCGGGCGTCCCGGGCCCAGCCTTCGTTGGTCCTCCGGGCGGACTGAGGCCGACCGCCCGGCAACGCCTAACGAACGAGGAAGACCGGCTGGACCCAGGCCCGGAAACCACCCGAGTCGTCGACCCGAGCCCGGACGTAACGCAGTCCCCGGTCTTGTGGGCCAAGCCGGTAGCTCGGCGCCAGTCCGCCGACTCGGGCCAGCACCCGACCGTGGTCGCCGATGAAGGTGGTGGTGTACCTGAAATCGCTCTGTTGCCGGATCCGGATCGACAGGGTGGCCTCGGCCACCTCCACCCCCTCGAGCGTCACGCCGCTGCTGGCGTAGAACAATCCCGCTTCGAGGCTCCGCATCAGCTCGGCCGGATCGAGCCGGGTGGCCGCGATCACCACCCAACCCCGCCCGGGGTTGGAGCGCTCCGGCGCGAACTCGCCCCGGAAATGGTGGGCGTCGTCCACCGCGATCCCGTACGTCCGCTTGCCGACCGACAGCAGCGCATCCCAGATCTCTTCCATCCCCGCGCTACCGTCGCCACCCTGATTGTGGACCAGTGGGTGTGCGTTGAAGATCTCGAGGAGCGGATCGCTGCGGACCTGGAGCAGCTCGCGCGCGCCGAAACCCCAGCGAAAGTTGGGGTGATTGATGTGGGGGACGCCCCTGACCTCCCGAACCGCGTCCACGTTCCGCTGAATCGTGCCAACCAGGGTGGAGTCGGTCCGCGGCTCGATCCGGCCCGGAATCGCGAGCCCGTTGACGTGCACCGGCTTCCGGTCGAACTGGCTGGTGAGTTCCTCGCCCGGGATCAGGAGAAACGTCGAGTCGACCAGGCCGGCCAGCCGGGCCGGGTCGGTGAAGACGTTGTGATCGGACAGGACCAGGAACCGGTAGCCGTGGTCGCGATACCAGCGGGCCACCACCTCGGGCGGCGAGTCGCCGTCGCTCTCGGTGGTGTGGGTGTGGGTGTTGCCCTTGAACCAAGTCAGGCCCTGGAACGACCGGGCCTCGAAACGTTGCGCCATCCCGGTGGCGGGCAGGGCCGCGAGGAGCGCGGCGGCCAA
>CADEGB010000301.1 GCA_902826755.1 uncultured Gemmatimonadota bacterium | reverse complement strand
GCCGGCAAGCGGCTCTCGGAAATCGCGAAGGCCGTCGGCAAGGACTGGATCGAGACGGCCATGGACCTGCTGGCGTCGGAGGGGCAGCGGATCGGAACGGTCTATTTCATGATGAGCGAGGACAACGTCAAGCTGGGGCTTCGCCAGCCGTGGATGAAGATTGGAACCGATGCCGGCGGAGCCGACCCCGATTCCTCGGAGGGTGAGTTGACTCACCCTCGCACCTATGGGACCTATCCCCGGATCCTCGGCAAGTACGTTCGCGACGAGCGGGTGATTCCCCTCGAAGACGCCGTCCGCAAGATGTCGTCGGCCGTGGCCACCCGTCTCTCGATCGCGGATCGGGGCGTGCTCCGGCCGGGCATGTACGCGGACATCGCGGTGTTCGACCCCACCACCGTCGCCGACAAAGCCACCTTCGAGAAGCCCCACCAGTTGTCGATCGGGATGCGGCACGTCTTCGTCAACGGTGTGGCGGTGGTGCGCGACGGGGTGGTGACGGGGGCCAAGCCCGGGATGATCGTCCGGGGCCCGGGGTACCGTCCCGCGGCCCCATGATCCCGAGGACGGGACGGCCCTGAGCCCCGGGGCTCGCTCGGTGTAAGGGAATCGGGGCGGGAGGGGACTACCCTTCGACCACCAACACCGGACTCCTCATGCCACGGTTCCCTCGGCTCGGCCTTCGTACGCTCCTGCTGGTGGCGCCGATCGCCGCGCCGCCGGCACCCGTTGCCGCCCAGCGGGCGGCGTCGATGGCCGCCGAGGCCAGACGCTATGTCGTCCACGATGCGGCCACGGTGGTCCTGACCAATGTCCGGGTCATCGACGGTACCGGCGCGCCGCCGCGGGAGCAGCAGCAGATCGTGCTCACCGACGGCCGGATTGCCGCGATGGGCACCTCGGTGCCGATCCCCGCTGGAGCCACCGTCGTCGATCTTCCCGGGCACACCGTCACGCCCGGGTTGGTCATGCTGCACGAGCACATGTTCTATCCGACCGGCCGCCAGACGCCGGGCCTGTTCAGCTACGTGTCACAGGCGTTCAGTTTTCCCAAGCTGTATCTCGCCTTCGGGGTGACGACCCTGCGGACCGCCGGAACCACGGCGCCCTACGTCGACCTCAATCTCAAGCATGCCATCGACGCCGGCCGCCAGGTGGGGCCTTTGGTGTATCTCACCAGCCCGTTCATCGATCGGCCGGGGTATCCGATCCCCCACTTCAAGCACATCGACAGCCCGGCCGCGGCCCGTCGCCTGGTCCGCTATTGGGCGGAGGAGGGCATGACCTGGTTCAAGGCGTATACCTTCGTCACCCGCGAGGATCTCGCGGCGATCATCGACGAAGCGCACGCCCTTGGGCTTCGAGTCACGGCCCATCTGTGTTCGGTGACCCATAGCGAGGCCGCCGCGCTCGGGATCGACGGGCTCGAACATGGCCTCCTCACCAACACCGAATTTGTGCCGGAGAAGGGGCCGGACCGGTGCCCTGGTGAGCAACGGGTGTACGAGACGGCCGCCACCCTCGATGTCGGCAGCGCGCCCGTGCAGGCGGGGATTCGACGGCTGGTCGACCGCCGGATCCCGATGACGTCCACGTTGCCGATCTGGGAGACGATGGTACCGGGGCGAATGGTGCCAGCCGGTGCCCTCGACGTACTCGCTCCCGAACTCCGGGACGACTATCTCGCCATTCAACGGCGGGTTGCCGGCCAGACCACCACGTTCGCGGCCGCGTTCGCCGCGGCGCTGCGATGGGAGCGGGAGTTCGTCCGTGCCGGGGGGATCCTCGGTGCCGGCAGCGACCCAACGGGGTACGGCGGCACTATCGCCGGGTACGGGAACGTCCGGCAACTCGAGCTGCTGGTGGAGGCGGGGTTCACGCCGCTCGAGGCCCTGGTCATCGCCACCCGCAACGGGGCCAGGATCCTCGGGGTCGACGACCAGATCGGCACCCTCGAGGTCGGGAAACGCGCCGACCTGGTGGTGGTGCGGGGCAACCCAGCCGTCCGGATCGGGGACATGGGGAACCCGGTGCTCGTGTTTCGTGACGGGATCGGCTACGACTCCGCCAAGCTGATCGCCGCGGTGAAGGGGCTGGTGGGTCGCTTCTGATCCCCAACGGGTAGCGAGCTCGGTGGTGCGAAGGCCCGAACGGCGCCATATTCCGGGTCCTCCAACCGCGCCCCCACCCGCAACCCCGATCCGACGCCATGGCCGTGGTAACCGTAGGAAGCGGATGGCGTGGGCTCACGCTTGCCGCCGCCCTCGACAAGGCGCGCCCGTTCGACGAAATCGTCATTGAACCGGGCATCGTCCACGAAGGTGACCTGACGATCAACTTTCCGGTCACGATCCGGTCGCAGGAACCCGGCCGGGCCGAGATTCGCGGCCTCGTTACCCTCTACGCCGACATTCGACTCGATGGGCTGGCGATCCGCAACCCGGCCGGGAGCGCGATCTGGGTCCAGCGGGGAGCCAGCGTCCTCCTGGTGCAATGCCGGCTCCGCGGCCCACGCCATGGGTCCGCGGGCGCCGTTTGGGTTACCCAGGAATCGAGGGCGGCGCTCGGCGCCTGCGTCATCGAGGACTCGGCCGGGGGGCTCGTGGTCGACGGTGGCGCCAAGGTCATGGCGACTCGAACCGAGTTCCGCGACTTGGGCTTGGCCGCGGCCCAGGTTCTGGGCCGTGGCAGCCATCTGACTGTTCAGGATTGCCGGATCTCCGGATGCGGGGCGGGGGGCATCTGGGTCCACACCGATGCTGAGGTCCTCGTCGAACGGACCGAACTGAGCCGGGCGGGATCGGAGCATCCGCTCCTCGCCGCGTCGGCTGGCGGGCGGTTGATCGCCCGAGAGACGACCTGCCAGGATTCGTCTGGCGCCGGGGTCAGCGTCATCGACCGGGGTGGCGTCGAAATCGACCGATGTCGTTTTGCCACCCTGGGCCGTTGCGCAGCCTACGCCGAGGGCATCGGCAGTGTCATCGAAATGGTCGACTCGACCGTCGAATGCCTCCAATCCTCGGCGGTGTACGCGCTGTCGGGCGCGCTGGTCCGGGCCACTCGGTGCGAAACCCGCCTCAACGACTGCGACAAGGCCGCCTACGGATTCGAGGGAGCCAAGGGCGTCCTGGTCGACTGTGTTGCCCGTGACGGCGCCGGCGGTGGGTTCGTCGCCTCAAACGGCGCGGAACTCGAGGTCCGCGGCGGCACCCTGACGGGGCTCCGGCTCCCGGCGATCTTCTGCGGCGGCCGGGGATCGCGACTCGAAGCCCACGGAGTGGCCGCCGCGGACAACGGGAGCAACGCCGCGTTCGTATGCGAAGGCGGCCAGTTGATGCTGATCGAGTGCGATTTGGCCCGGAGCCAGGGCTATCCGCTGGTGGCGGCGATCGGGCGGAGCAGTCTGGAGGCTCGGCGGAACCGCCTTCACGATAACGACCGTGCTGCGGTGTTCGTCGATGCCGCCTCGAAGGCCGTCATTTACGATACCCGCGTCGAGCGGTGTGGCGTCGGGGTCGAGGTTCAGGGGGCCGACTCGAAGGCGACCATCGAAGGGTGTCGCTTCGAGGAGACCGTGCCAGCCGTGACGGCGGCGCAGAAGGCCTCAGCCACGGTCCGCCGATGCGACTTCCCGGGCCCCCGTACCGCCGACGAACTCCTTCGCGTCGACGGCGAGAGTGAACTGCTGGCGCCCGCGCTGACCCCGCAGCCCATCGGGAGTGATGGCCCGCCGGCTAGGGGGGATCGACCGACGACCGCGGCCACCAGCCGTCGCGGCGCGTTGTCGCCGGAAGCTGCCCAGGCCGAACTCGAGGCGATGGTGGGGCTCGACGGGGTCAAGGCCGAAATCCGCAAACTCGTCAATCTGGTGACCGTCCAGGCGCGCCGACGGGAGCAGGGGCTGCCCGTTTCGGCCCCGTCGCTCCATATGGTCTTCACCGGCAACCCGGGGACCGGCAAGACGACCGTGGCGCGCCTGGTGGGTCAGATCTACCGGAGCCTCGGGCTGTTGTCCGACGGCAAGGTCGTCGAGGTCGACCGGGCCGGGCTGGTGGCGCCCTATCTGGGTCAGACCGCCCTCAAGGTGCAGGCCGCCGTTGACCGGGCGCTCGGCGGGGTTCTCTTCGTCGACGAAGTCTATTCGCTGGTGCAGGGCGACAACGATCCGTTCGGCCAGGAGGCTATCGACGCACTCCTCAAGGCGATGGAGGACCATCGCGACCGGCTGGCCGTCATCGTCGCCGGCTACACCGAGGAGATGCATCGCTTCATCCGTTCAAACCCCGGCCTGGCTTCCCGCTTTACCCGATACGTCCAGTTCGACGACTACGGGCCCGAGGCACTCGAACAGATCTTCCTGGCCAGCGTCGAGCGCGACCGGCTCCAACCGACGGCGGAAGCCCGGACGCGATTGACCCGGCTGATCCGCGACCTCCATCGAAACCGCGGCGGCCATTTCGGAAACGGGCGCGCCATCCGGACGATGTTCGAGCAGATGATCGAACGGCAGGCTGAGCGGCTGGCGCGCGACCCGCGCCTCGACACCTCGGTGATCGAAGCGGACGATCTTCCCGGCCCCCGTCCCGGCGCCAAACGCGAGATTCCAGAACTGCTGGCCGAACTCGACCAACTCGTCGGCCTGCAACGGGTCAAGGAGGAAATTCGGAAGCTGGTGGACCTGGTGGCGGCCAACCAGCGACGGGCGGCGGGCGGCGGTTCGGTGCCGACCGTGGCACTCCACCTCGTGTTCAAGGGCAACCCGGGTACGGGCAAGACGACCGTGGCCCGATTGATCGGCGAGATCTACGCCGGACTCGGACTGCTCGGCAAGGGTCACGTCGTCGAGGTGGATCGGGGCAGTCTGGTGGCTGGCTTTCAAGGTCAGACGGCCAAGCAGACCACGGAGCGGATCGATGCCGCGGAGGACGGCGTGCTGTTCCTGGACGAGGCCTACGCGCTGACCTCCGACGGGCCCGGCGATTCGTTCGGCCGAGAGGCCGTGGACACGCTCCTCAAGGCCATGGAGGACCGGCGGGACCGGATGGCGGTGATCGCGGCCGGCTACTCGGCGCCGATGGAACGATTCCTCCGGAGCAACCCGGGGCTCGCGTCGAGGTTCACTCGCTCGATCACGTTCGACGACTACGCACCGGACGAGCTGGGGCAGATCTTCGAGCGGTTCGTGGCGGGAGCCGGCCTGCGGCTCACGGACGAGGCGCGTCCAGCGCTGACTCGGCTCATGGCCCACGTCCATCGCACCCGGGATGAACAGTTCGGGAACGGGCGCGCGGTGCGGACTCTCTTCGAGGCGGCGCTCGAGCGCCAGGCCGCCCGCCTGGCGGCCAACCCCGGTCTCGATGCCGTGGCCATCGACGCGCCGGATCTCGAGGCTCCCGTTCGCGGCCCCACCACGCCGGTGGCTGAGCTGTTGGCGGAGCTGGACGGGATGATCGGACTGCAGGCCGTCAAGGCGGAAATCCGGAAGCTGGTCAACCTGGCCGCCGCCAATCAGCGACGGGCGCGGGAAGGGGCCCGCGTCACGCCGGTCTCCTTGCACCTCGTCTTTCAGGGCAATCCCGGCACGGGCAAGACCACGGTGGCCCGCCTGATCGGGCGAATCTACGCGGGCCTCGGCCTCCTCAAGCAGGGTCAGGTCGTCGAGGTCGACCGCGGCCGCCTCGTGGCCGGGTACGTCGGGCAGACCGCCCTCAAGACGGCCGACCGGATCGAAGCCGCGCTCGACGGCGTGCTCTTCATCGACGAGGCCTACGCGCTGGCCGATGGGGGCGGGGAGCACCACTTCGGACAAGAGGCGATCGATACCCTGCTCAAGGCCATGGAAGACAAGCGCGATCGGCTGGCCGTGATCGTGGCCGGGTACCAGGGGCCGATGGCCCGGTTCATCGCCAGCAACCCCGG
>CADEGB010000300.1 GCA_902826755.1 uncultured Gemmatimonadota bacterium | reverse complement strand
CTCAACCGACGACGACTTTACGGCCGGTGAACGCCTCGGCAAGGCCGGTGGCCGCGGCGGCCTCGATGCCGCGAAGCCGCGCCACCGCCTCGAACGTCTCGGCCGTGAACCAACTCCGCGTATTTTGCGATGCGAAATGCGTCATGAGGAGGTCCACCTTTCGCTCGAGGGTCTCCCGGTGGAGGGGCACATAGACATTCGGCACCCCCCAATCGCCGTCGTACTTCGGGATCTCGTATTCGAGGATCGGATGGGCCCGGAACGAATTCCATGTCAGGTCGGAAACGACCCGGTGATCCTGATGTCGATCCGTCCGGAGATGGGTGAGGATCAGATCGGGTTCGTAGTCCCGCTTCATGTCCTCGAAGGCATCCTTGATCTCGGCGAACTCGGCGGGGAAATACCCATCTCGGAACTGATGCACCGCCACCGTCGCGTCGGCTGCGCCCTGCAGGAAGGCCGCCGCGCAGGCCCGGGCCTCCGCGGCACGGGCCGGCGATCCGCTCATCACGATCCACCGGACCGTGATCGCCGGGTTGGCCGCGAGGAGCGTGAGGATGGTCCCTCCGCAGCCGATCTCGATGTCGTCGGCGTGGGCCCCCACCACGAGGAGTCGACGAACCGACGGCCAGCCGAACGTGGAGCGCATCGGTCGCTACCGCTTTGGCGCGTTCCAGAGCGCCCACGGCGGGTCGCCCTTGCTGATCAGGTCTTCGAGGCGCTGCCGATCCTTGAAGGTGTCCATCGCGGTCCAGAACCCATCGTACCGGTGCGCCAACAGGGCCCGTTTGGCGATCAAGCGCTGGAACGGCTCGACGACCAGGTCCTCGCCCTGCTTGAGATGGTCAAAGATGGCCGAGCGGAACACGAAGAAGCCCCCGTTGACCCGGAGATCCTGCGTCTCGACGTCTTCGAGTCCCGTCACCACGCCGCCCTCGGCGGTCGACGTCACAAAGTGATAGCTCAGGTTGGGGCGAACGCTGAGGAACGACGCGATAGCCCCGCTCTTTTCGAGGCGGTCCACCATCGTCGGGAGGTTGAGGTTGGTCAGGCCATCCGTGTAGTTCGCCAGGAACATCTCCTCCCCGGCCAGGTATGGCTGCACCTGCCGCAGTCGCTCCCCGATCGGCGACTCGACACCGGTCTCGACGAAGGTGATGGTCCAGGTGCTCACATCCATCTGGAGAAGGTCGAGCCGGCGCTCGCCCCGCTCGAGGACGAAGTCGTTGGTCAACGCCTCGTTGTAGTTGAGGAAGTACTCCTTGATGGAGTCACTTCGGTGCCCCAGACACAGAATGAAGTCACGATGGCCCCAATGCGCGTAGTACTTCATCAGGTGCCAGAGAATCGGCCGACCCCCGATCGTCACCAGTGGCTTGGGCACGTTGTCGGCGTAGTCCCGCATCCGAAGACCAAGGCCACCACAAAACAGCACCACCTTGAGGCGCCGCCGCTTCCGACGTTCTCGCCCGGCCCAAGGTGCTGCTGGCTTTCGTTCCACCATCGAGTCTCTGCCTGCGATTGGGTCCCCCTCCTACATTGCCACTTCCATGCCGCAGAAAAGCAACAGGCAATCCCTAAACTAAGAAGCGTAAAATGTTACCAGTCAACGGGTTAACCGGATCATTCACCACCAACCGGGACCCAGCCTGACATGCTGCGTCGATGCACACCAGTTGTTGCTCGTAGACAACATATGAGTTAACTGCGCATCACGATAGCCGTCCGCCGACAGCCGCCCGGAAGTTGCAGGGTTCCCCACCTGCCCGTACCTTGGGCCGTTGCGAAGACCCGTTTCCCCTCGACGAGCGCCCGAATGACGGAACCTGACAGCCGCTCGACTCCACTCCCCGACGCCGAAATCGAACGGCGTTTCTGGAACAGTTGGAACGCCGAGCATCGGGAAACCAAGCCGGTGGCCACCAGTTCCGAGCGACAAAGCGCCATGGTGCTGGAGTGGTTGGCCGAAACGCGGCGCACCGACCTCCGGATCGTCGACTTCGGCTGCGGCAGCGGTTGGCTCTGCTCGAGGATGCTGCCGTTCGGTCGGGTCACGGGAGTCGATCTGTCGGATGAGGTGCTCGCCCGGGCAAGGGTCAGGTATCCGGCGGTCGAGTTCATTGCCGGAGACGTCGCCAAGGTCCCAACCGAGGTCGGGACGTTCGACGTGGTCGTTTCGCTCGAGGTCCTGGCCCACGTGCCGGACCAGCCTGCCTACATCGAACGAGTAGCCACGCTGCTACGTCCCGGCGGCGTCTTTCTGTTGGCGAGCCAGAACCCCCTCGTGCTGAGCCGCACCAATACCGTCAAGCCGCCCAAGCCGGGCCAACGCCGACGATGGGTGTCCATCGGCGGCCTGAGACGACTCCTCCGTCCCTGGTTCGCGATTGAGCACCTCACCACCATCGTTCCCACCGGGCGGCTCGGGTTCCTCCGGATCGTGAACTCCTACAAGCTCAACGGCGCCCTCGATCGCATCCTGGGACCGACCAGAGTGGCGAGCTACAAAGAGCGGCTGGGCCTCGGTCAGACCATCGTGATCAGGGCCCGGAAACGCACCTAAGCCCCGCTCGAGGCTCCATCGGATCGAAGCCATTCGCGCAGCGCTGGACCCGCGCCCGACAGGTCGAGATCCCCGAGACGAACCGCCTGATCGCGGCGTACCGGTTGGCAAAGTCGAAGCCCGGTGGTAAGCCCGATCGGCACCGCCCGGTCGGCCCCTCCTCCGGGTGCCCAGTTGCGGATTTCACCGTAGCAGGAGAAGCCCCCGGGGCCGTCCAATGGCACGCCCACCACCAGATCCGTCTTGGCGCGGGCAACGACCTCGCAGACGGGGTGGCCCCCCATCGGCGCCACCGTGGCGTCCCTGGCCTCGACGATCCGAGCGATCGTCGACATCACCTGGATATGGGGCAGGTGATACGGGGTGTAAAACACGTAGAACGGACCCGACCCCATCTTGAGGTATCCGAGCCAGCGCCGCCTCTCCGGATGCTCCTCGTGGACCACCACGAACGCCCCCGTGTGGGGCTCGGCCCCGAGAGCGTAGTCGACGAGGCCCCCTGCGAGCATTTCGGACGCGGGAAGCCGATCCGCCACCTCCCGCACGTGGCTACACGCCGGTCCATACATCCCGGGCCGGCCCACTCGGAACCCGGTGGCGTTGGCCAGGACCGCCGCTTCCATCGCCAACTTGGTTCCGTCGGCAAACGAGGTCACGATTCGAGGGTTCTGCCCGTGCTGCTCGGCAAAAGCCCGTTGGGTGTCCGGATTGCGGTAGCGATCGACCATCCCCTTGAGATTGCCGGCCGCGACCGGCCGAAGGCCGAGCGACCGAACGTAGCGGATCAAGTTCATCGCGACGCCCGGTTCGTCGCCATCGATGTTGGTGTAACCGACCCCCGCCCGACTCGCCCGAGCCTGAAGCCAAGGCCCCATCGTCGCATCCAGTTCGGCGTTGGCCACCACGAGCGGAATCCCGCACTCGATCGCGCGCTGGGCGACGGCGAAGGAATACTCCACGCTCCCGGTGGCGTCCACCAGAACGTCGATGACGGCCGGGTCGACGATCGCCTCGACCCGGTCGCTGATTCCAACTCGACCAGCGGCAACCACGTCGGCGGCCTCGCCGAGTGTCGCCACCTCTCGGGCCGCGAATCCGAGGCTCTCGGCCAAGGCCGCCGCGCGAGCTCCCGTCCGATTTGCCACGGCCGCCAACCGGAGGCCTGGGGGAGCCGGATGCCCGAGTTGCAAGGCGATCATCCGAGCGAGATTCCCCGCCCCGAGGAGTCCAACCCGGATCGGACGGTGGTCCGCCTCCCGCCGGGCGAGCGCGACGTCGTACGGAACGATCATCGGGCCTCGAGAAGCGGCCAGCCGATGTCCCGCGCCGTCATCCCGACCGGCGGGAGCGGCCAGGGAATGGCCAGGGACGGGTCGAGCGGCCGGACGCCGACTTCCTTGTCGGCCCGATAGAACTGGTCAGTCAAATAGAAGAAATCCGTCCCGTCGTCGAGGGTCTGATATCCGTGGGCCACCAGGGCGGGAACGAACAGGGCCACCCGGTTGGTCGCGCTCAATCGCTCCCAATGGACCGCTCGGAACGTGGGCGAGTCGGGGCGCATGTCGACGATCACGTCGAACACTTCGCCGACCACACAGCGCACGATCTTCCGCTCGAGAGCCGGGGCGACTTGATAGTGAAGCCCCCGCACCGTGCCGGCCAGGCGGGTCTGGGCGAGATTCGCCTGACGGACCTGGAAATCGAGCCCTTGATCCGCGAGCTCCTTGAGGCAGAAGACCCGCGCAAACGAGCCGCGATCGTCTTCTCGGGGCTCCACCTCGATCCGCAGCGCGCCGGCAATCGGCAACGGCTGAAACCGCATCAGGCGGCCGGAACGATGGCCATAAACCGCTCGATGTCGGCCAGCGTGGCCGCCCGCAGATCGCCGCCCCCCTGATAGACGCGGGTCCAGTCGACGATCCACTGGAGGGCCGTCGTCAGGCCGAGCTTGGGCCGCCAGCCGAGATATGCCCGCGCCTTGGAGGAATCGAGCTTGAGGAACGTCTTCTCGGCGGGGCCGGGGTTCGCGTCCTGGACCCATGGGCGCTCGACGTTCCAGAGGCGGTGCAGTTCCGCGACGATCCAACCCACCGAACGTTCGCTGTCTTCGCCCGGGCCGAAGTTCCAGCCGCTCGCCATCGGCCGCCCGTCGGCCCACAGGTGCTCGGCGAGGGTGAGGTATCCGTGGAGTGGTTCGAGCACGTGCTGCCAGGGTCGGGTGGCTCCCGGATTGCGGATGATGGTGGCCTCTCCCGCCAGGAGCGACCGGATCACGTCCGGAACCAGCCGGTCGGTGGCCCAGTCTCCGCCGCCAATGACGTTACCCGCGCGCGCGCTGGCCACCGCCAGCGGTCGGCCGGACGCCGGCCCGAAGAAGGAGTGCTGGTAGGCCGCGATCACCATCTCGGCCGCCGCCTTACTGGCACTGTACGGGTCGTCCCCGCCCAATCGGGAGTCCTCGCGATAGCCCCAGACCCACTCTTCGTTGTGGTAGCACTTGTCCGAGGTGACCATCACGGCGGCGCGAACCGAAGGCACACCCCGGATCGCCTCGAGCACGTGGGTCGACCCCACGATGTTGGTGGTGAACGTTTCGACCGGATCGCGGTAGGAGTGACGGACCAGGCTCTGCGCGGCCAGGTGAAGCACGATGTCCGGCGCGGTCCGGCTCATGACCGCGGCCAGCGCCGGCAAATCACGCACGTCGCCGTGGTGGGCGTCGATGAGGTCCCCAACGCCAGCCAGTTCGTACAGGCTGGGCTGGGTGGGAGGCGCCAGCGAGTATCCGGTCACCTCCGCGCCAAGTCGGCGGAGCCAGAGCGACAACCAGCTCCCCTTGAATCCCGTGTGACCGGTGATGAAGACCCGCTTGCCGCGCCAGAATGACTCCGAGATCATGGGGCTCCAGGCCGCTCAGTTGAACCGGCGATTGGACATACTGGTGGGCGGGCCGACCAGGAACCGGTCCACTCCATCATGGAGCGCCTTGGCGTACACGACCGCCGCCGCGTCGACCACCTCGATGGTCCGATCGATATCGTCTTCGGTGTGGGCCGCGTTCACCACGAACGACGGCCCAATGACCCCGCCCCGAATCAGCTCTTGCATGAACAGCGCGCGAAAATACTGCGACGGCTGCCCCTCCCGATCCCGGGTCCCGAACACCAGATTGGCGTCCCGTCCGAGCACCACGATCCGGTCAGCGAGCCCGTGGCGCGCGGCGACTTGGCGGACCCCTTCCCGCAGGCGAGCGCCCCGGGCCGCCATCGTCTCGATGATCGGTTCCCGGTCGTAGATGTCCATCACGGCCAACGCGGCGGCCAACGCATGGCTCTCGGCCCCATGGGTGGTCGACAGGAGG
>CADEGB010000299.1 GCA_902826755.1 uncultured Gemmatimonadota bacterium | reverse complement strand
CACCCGTGCACCCATGACCGAGGATACCCAATCCGTTCCAAAAAGCAAGCAAATTGGAATAAATGAGCGGCGGCGACGTCGGGAGGGCCGCCCCCCCCGACTCGACCCGATCGTCAGGGATGCCTAACGACCGCCCGTGGAAGCCGTGAAACCAGCCCCCCGGAGCGCCCGACCGGGCTTGGCCCCGGTATGCCGCCCATCCGCCCAGACCGACACGCCGTTGACCCACACCTGCCTAACCCCGACCGACAACTGATGCGGCTGCTCGAAGGTGGCCCGGTCCGCCACGGTGGCCGGATCGAACAGCACCAGATCCGCCATCATCCCCTCCTTGACGAGGCCTCGGTCCCGAAGCCCGAGGATCTGGGCGGTGGACCACGTCATCTTCCGGACCGCGTCTTCGAGGGAGAGCACCCCATCGGCCCGGACGTATTTGGCGAGAATCCGGGGAAAGGTCCCATACGACCGGGGATGGACCAGTCCCTTGGCACTGTCCGGATCGAAGCCGCCAGCGTCGCTGCCCACCACCACCCACGGCCGCGCCAGCATCGTCGCGACGTTCTCCTCCGACATCCCGAAGGTGATCTTGCCGAGCCCGTTCTTTTCCCCGATGGTCAGTTCGATGGTGGCATTGACCCAGTCGGTGCCCAGTGCGGCGGCAATGGCGTCGAGCCGCCAGCCCTGGAACCGGCTCCACTCCGGCCGGGTAAAGCCGGAGATCTGATAGGCGCTGGGCGGATTGTGCTGACAATAAACTGGCGCGGCCGCCGCCCGATCGGCCATTTCCGTCCGGATCCGAGCTCGGAGCGCCGGGTTGGCCAGGTTCTCCAGGAGTTTTCCGTCGGCGTGGACCCAGCTGGGGATACACGAGGAGAGGTTATTGCCCGAGGCCGGGTACGGGTACATCGTGGCCTTGACGTCCTGCCCCGCGGCCCGGGCCGAGTCGATTTTGGCGATGGCCGGCGCGGCGAGATGCCAGTTGACCTGGCCGGCCGCTTTGAGGTGGTAGATCACCAGCGGCACCCCGGCCTCCCGGCCGATCCGGAGGGCCTCGTCGATCGCTTCGAGGAGTTGGCTCTCCTCGGACCGCATGTGAGTGATGTAGGTCCCGTGGAGCGGCGCCATGGCCCGGGCGGCTTCGATCAGTTCCTCGGTGCCCGCAAAACTTCCGGGCGGGTAGATCAGCGCGCTCGAGATGCCAAACGCGCCGTCCTTCATCGCCTCCCGGACCACCGCCCGCATGGTGTCCAACTCGGCGGGCCCCGGGACACCTTCCCGTTGCCCCATCGCGTACGCGCGCACCGTGGCGGCCCCCAAGTAGCTGCCGACGTTGACCGACACGCCGTGCCGCTCCATGGCTTCGAGCCAGGCGCCGAAGCCGCGGGGGGCCCGGAACGTCCGGACCAGATCGGCCATGGCCTGTTCGTCCCGGTCGCCGCTGTCGTAGAGGGAATCGATGTTGGCGTTCGACGGCGCGGGGGTGGTCGCCTCGCCGAGAATCTCGGAGGTGACGCCTTGAGCCACCTTCCCCACCACCCGACCGTCGCCGATCACGAGGGGGGTCCATGAATGGGACTGGATGTCGATGAACCCCGGCGCCAGCACCAGGCCCCCGGCGTCGACCCGGGAAGCGGCCGCCGCGTCGGCCAGCGCGCCTTTCGGACCAACCGTGACGATCCGGTCGCCGCGGACGCCGACGTCTCCGTCGTACCAGGGGTTGCCGGTGCCGTCGACGATCCTGGCATTGGCAATGATGAGGTCATACCCGGCCACAGGGGTGGCTGGCGCACAGGCAGCCGACAGGATGGTGGCCACGAGGGCCGCCACGGAGCGGAGCGAACGAGATGGGGTCATGGAGACAAGTTACGCCCGAACTTCCAGTGGTCGCCACCTCGGGACCTGACGCGAGGCGCGGCAACGAACCGTGGGGGGTGACCGAACGTCCCGCCGAGCCCGATATTGTGGGCATGCGACCGATCCCGCTCCTTGCCCTGTTGGCCACGCTCGCTGGCCCGACCGCCGCCGCCCAGGCCCCGGCCTTCCCGATCCGCCACGAACGCCAGGTCATGGTGCCGATGCGCGACGGCGTCCGGCTTGCCACCGACCTGTATCTCCCGGAGAGCGCCGGCAAGGCCCCGGTGGTCATGACGAGAAGCCCCTACGGCCGCACCGGTTTTGCGGGGCTGGCGGAGACGCTGGCTCGGGCCGGGTACGTCGGCGTCTGGCAGGATGTCCGGGGACGCTTCGATTCCGAGGGGGACTGGGTTCCGTTCGTCCACGAGGCGGACGACGGTTTCGACGCGATCCAGTGGGCGGCCACTCAGCCATGGTCGGACGGTCGGGTCTTCATGTTGGGTGGGTCCTACGTCGCGATGGTGCAGTGGCTGGCGGCGTCCCGTCACAACCCTCACCTCGCCGGCCTGATCACCATGGTGTCACCCGGCGACTTCTACGAGGATTTCCTTTGGGAAGGCGGCGCGTTCAACTTCGGGGCCGCGGCGCTGTGGACCACGTTCGTCGACGGCCGCGGTCTGGTGACACTGGACTCCCTCCCCTGGGAACAGGCACTGACCAGGCTTCCGCTTCGGGAGGCGGTTCGGGCGGTTGGACACGACCCGGCGGCGTTCCGACAGTGGATCGCCCACCCGACCGATGACGCGTTCTGGCGCGCCATCCGTTGGGACGGCGACTTTTCCCGGTTCGACTTCCCGGTCCTCCACATCGGCGGTTGGTTCGACGTCTTCCAGAAGGGAACGGTAGAGAACTTCCGGCGGATGACCACCCGGGCCCGGCCATCCGCCCGGAGCCGCCAGCACCTCGTCATCGGGCCGTGGGGTCACACCGGGTGGGAGAACTCGAAGGTCGGGGCCGTCGATTTCGGGGCGTCCTCCGTCCTCGGCATGGGGCCAATGGTTTCCCGATTCCTCGATCGGTACGCCCGGGGTCGAACCGACCAGACCCTGCCCGCCGTCAGGGTCTTCCTCATGGGAGCCAACGAGTGGCGCGAGTACCCGAGCTGGCCCGCCCCCGGCACCCGATCCGTCTCTTACTATTTCCGGGGCGCCGGCCGGGCCAATGGCAGCGAGGGCGACGGGCTCCTGGCCGCCGAACGGCCCCGCGCCGACGAGCCGGCCGATCGGTTTCGCTACGACCCCGCCAATCCGGTGCCGACGACCGGAGGCGGCAACTGCTGCTGGCCGAACATCGTTGCCTGGGGGCCGCTCGATCAACGGGCCGTGGAAGCCAGGCCGGACGTTCTCGTCTATTCCACGCCTCCGCTCGAGGAGGACGTCCAGGTGCTCGGTCCGGTCCAACTCGAACTCTGGATCGCCTCGTCGGCGCCTAACACCGACTTCACCGGCAAACTGGTGGACGTGGCGCCGGACGGGTTTGCGATGAACCTGACGGACGGGATCCTCCGCGTCTCCCACCGCGACGGCAGCACTCGACCGCGCCCGCTCCGGCCCGGCGCGCCGACGGCCATCACGGTCGATCTGTGGAACACCGGTCACGTCTTCCGCAAAGGCCACCGGATCCGGGTCGAAGTATCCAGCAGCAACTTCCCCCGGTATTCCCGCAATCTGAACACCGACGCCCTGCCGGAGACGACGGCCACCTTCGTGGTGGCGGACCAAACCGTGTTCCACGACGCGGCCCGCCCCTCCCGGCTGATCCTCCCAGTCATCTCCCGGTAGCGGCGGACGGGCGGCTGGGCGCTTCGCAGCGCAAAGAACCATTAAATCGGATATGAAGATCCGAATATCCGCTATTCCCCCTCTTTCGCGCCTCGGGCCGATCGATAGCTTGGAGACGGATCAGCGTCTCCCGTCCATCCCGATCACCGAGGCGACACCCATGCGATCCGCCCCACTCTCGCTCACCATCATGCTCCCGGCGTTGCTTGCCTGCGCCCCGAAACCGACGGCCACCCCCGCCGGTGGAGACCCCGCGACCGCCACCAGCGCCGGTATGGCGGCCGTTCAGGACGACGCCTCGCAGAAGGATGTCGTGAAAATCGCGGCCGGCTCACCGGACCACACCACGCTCGTCGCCGCCGTCACGCACGCCCAACTGGTTGACGTGCTGGCAAGTTCGGGCCCGTACACGGTCTTTGCGCCGACCAATGCCGCCTTCGAGAAGTTGCCACCAGTCACCGTTGACGACCTGCTCAAGCCGGCCAACCTCGCAACCCTCCAAAGCATCCTGCGCCACCACGTAACGACCTCGGTGTATCAGGTCGCCGAGTTGACCGACGGACAGACCCTCGGCATGGCGGACGGAAAGTCGGCCACGATCTCGAAGCGAGGGGCGGACGTCTTCTTCGGCGATGGCAAGATCGTGGGCTCGATCCGTGGGTCCAACGGCATCGTCCACGTGATCGACGCGGTCGTGGTGCCGAAGTGACCCCGCGCTGACCGCCGACTACGGGGCTCGCCGGGCGGGGATCGGCGCCATCCGCCGGGTCAGGTCGAACGTGGTGATGTGGAGGTTGACCCCACGTCCCGCCCGGAGGCCCGCAATCCCGTCGACCGTCACGCTGTCCCGGGGCAACCGGGCCACTTCGGCCCCATTGACCGAGAAGACCACCTCGGACCCGACGGTCACCTTGAGGACGTTGCGGGCCGTCCCATCGGGGCGGCCTGCCACGATGCCGCTCGACCCCCGCCACTCGCGGGCGATCCCGGTGCTCCCGCCCTTCCGCCGGAGCACCGCGGCGGAACCGTCCTTCCGAGCCACGAACGCCACCCATTCTGCCTGCCCGCCCTCGAGCGCCCGGCCGCCCAGGAACAGCCCGTACTCCTCCTGACTCGAACCCGGGAACAGGAAGAACTCGCTTTCGAGCTCGAACCGACCGTCGACCTCGATCGAGGGGTGGAAGAGGTTGCCGCCGGGACCCATGGTGAGATGGAACCCTGGAGGCATCTGGACAAACCACATGGCGTCGGCACTGCCGGCCGCGTCCTTCTCCGTGGTGACGATTCGGGCCTGAGCATCGGTGGCCCACCGCCAGCCCGGCGGTGCCGTCAACTGAGCGACCAGGCTCCCTGGGAACAGAACCGCACCAACCAGCCAGACTGCAACACGCATCACGACCTCCTGGGTTTGTCCCCCCTGTACCACGCCCGCGCCGATTCCTTTGACCGCCGGCCCCTTCAATACTATCGCCGTTGCCGACGCGAGGATAACGTTCCGACCCGATGCTCTCCACTGACGCGTTCGCGACGACGGCGGCCGAGGCGGACCACCGGTTCGAGATGGCCGCCGGGCGGATCAGAGCTTCCGTCGAACGCTATCCTTGCCCCATCCCCGGGCCGGACGGGACGCCACTGGGCTGCACCGTGGCGCGGATCGGTCCGGCCGACGCGACGGCGGCGCTGGTGGTCATCTCCGGGATCCATGGCGTCGAGGGCTTTGCGGGTGGGGGCCTCCAGACCGCGTTGCTGGCCGATCCGACGTGCCTCGGCCGGTCAGCCGACCTCGCCGTCATCCTCGTGCATCAGCTCAACCCCTGGGGCCTCGCCTGGAATCGGCGGGAGGATCACGACAACGTCGACGTCTTTCGCAATCTCCTCTACCATGAGCATCCGGCCACCCCGGACCCGCTCTACGACGCCATCGACGACGCCATCGACCTGCCCGCGTGGGGCAATCCAAACCGGTCCGACGAGGCCCGCCAGAACCTGGTGGCTCGCCACGGACTGGACCGGCTGATCGCCGCCATTCGACGAGGCCAGCATCATCGACCCAAGGGCATGACCTACCATGGCCAGGGACCCTGCTGGTCGACCAGGACCATCCACACCATCGTCGATCGCCATCTGGCCGGCGTCCGGCGAGTGGCGGTGGTCGACATCCACACCGGCTTCGGCGACCCCGGGCAGGGTCTGGTCATGTCCTACGAGCCGCGCGCGTCGGCCCCTTACCCCCGCGCACGCGGGTGG
>CADEGB010000298.1 GCA_902826755.1 uncultured Gemmatimonadota bacterium | reverse complement strand
CCGGCTGACCCCGGTGTCGGCGGGCCAAGGCTGGAAACCGGGCCCGGATCTGGTCGACGGTCAGAGTGAGTGGAGTCGTCATCGTCATGCGCCGTGGTGGAAGAGGCGGTCAGCCCGGCGGCGAGCCGAGCTTGCGGATCAGGAGGTCGCCGATCGCCTTCGGGTCGGCCTTGCCGCGGCTCTTCTTCATCACCTGCCCCACGAAGAAGCCGAGCAGCTTGCCCTCGCCCGCTCGATACCGGGCCACCTCCGGACCGGCGTTCGCGAGCACGTCGTCGATCCAGGTCTCGAGCGCGGCGTCGTCACGCACCTGGATCAGTCCGAGCCGGGCGGCCGCCGCCCGCGGCGGTTCAGCGGCCCCCCGAATCTCGGCCAGGACCTTGCGCCCGGCCTGGAGGCTCACGGTCCCGTCGGCCACCATCGCGATCAGCTCGGCCAGCGTGGCCGGCGCCACCGGGAACGCCCCGTGGTCGCCGTACCAGGAAAGCACGTCGCCGGTAACCCAATTGGCCGCCGGTTTGCCGGTCGCGCCGGCAGCCACCACGGCCTCGAAATAGTCGGCCACCGGCCGCTCGGCCGCCAGGACCCGGGCGTCGTATTCGGACAGACTGTAGGTGGCCGCCAACCGAATCCGCTTGGCTTCCGGAAGTTCGGGTAATCCGGTCCGCTCGCCCGCGATCCAGTCGCCGCTCAACACCAGTGGGGGCAGGTCGGGATCGGGGAAGTACCGGTAGTCGTGACTCTCTTCCTTGGACCGCATCGGCCGGACCTGGCCGGTTGCCGCGTTGAACAGCAAGGTGACCTGCTCGATGGCGCCCCCGCCGTCGAGCACCTCCCGCTGTCGAGCCCGCTCGAGCTCGAGGGCGCGCTCCACGTTGGAAAAGCTGTTCAGGTTCTTCACTTCGGTCTTGGTGCCGAGACGGGGCGCACCCGGTCGTCGGAGCGAGATGTTCGCGTCGACCCGGAGACTGCCCTTCTCCATGTCGCACTCCGAAACCCCGGTGTAGATGAGAACCTGCTTCAGAGCGGTGAGATACGCTCGCGCTTCGGCCGGGCTCCGAAGGTCCGGTTCGCTGACGCTCTCAGCCAGCGGCACCCCCGCCCGATTGAGGTCGACAGCCGTCCGACCGGGGATCCGGTCATGGATCGATTTGCCGGCGTCTTCCTCGACATGAAGACGGGTGATGCCGATGGTGACGGGTCCTCGTTCCGGCGACTCGCACCGGACCCGACCGCCGGTGGCGAGCGGTCGGTCGAACTGGGAGATCTGGTAGCCCTTCGGCAGGTCCGGATAGAAGTAGTTCTTCCGCGCAAACACACTGGTCTCGTGCACCGAGCAGTCGAGCGCCAGGGCAGCTCGGGTCGCCAGCCGGATCGCCGCTTCGTTCGGCACCGGGAGCGCGCCCGGAAGGCCGAGGCAGACCGGACAGACCTGCGAATTGGGAGCGGCTCCGAAGGCCGTGGGGCACCCGCAGAACAGCTTGGACCGGGTGGCGAGCTGGACGTGGACCTCGAGGCCGATCACCGTCTCCCAGGTCATCAACGAACCTCGGCGACCGGATCGAGGTGGCGCTCGAGCACCGCGGCCACGGCCAGCATCCGGGCCTCGTCGAGCCAGGGTGACATGAGTTGGAGCCCGACCGGCAATCCCTGACTTCGGCCGACCGGGAGACTCATGGCGGGAATGCCGGCCAGATTGGCCGAGCACACGAAGACGTCGGCCAGGTACATCTGCAGCGGATCGGCCAGCTTCTCGCCGGCCTTGAAAGCCGGGGTCGGCGTGGTGGGCGTCAGCAGGGCATCGACGCCACTGGCAAACACGGCCCGGAAGTCCGCCGCGATCAGGCTCCGCGCGGACTGGGCCCGGCCGTAGTAGGCGTCGGCGTACCCCGCGCTCAGGACGTAGGTACCAACCAGAATCCGGCGCCGGACCTCGGCCCCGAACCCGCGACCGCGGGTGGTCTGATACAAACTCCGGAGATCGCCGGCGGACCCGATTTGTCGGCTGCCGTACCGGACACCGTCATAGCGGGCCAGATTGGCCGCGGCCTCGGCCGGGGCAAGCACGTAATACGTCGGCACCGCGAAGCGGGCGTGCGGCAACGAGACCTCGACGACCCGCCCACCGAGTTCCCGCACCAAGGCCACGGCCCGATCGATCCCGGCTCGAATGCCCGGATCGAGATCGACGGGGAGATACTCGCGGGGCAGGCCGAAGGTGAGACCGGCCAGGTCTCCCCGCGCCGGGGCAAGCGCCAGGGGCGGCTCGGCCAGCGCCGTGGCGTCGCGCGGGTCGGCGCCGGAGATCGCGGCCAGGACCCGGGCCGCGTCATCGACGGTGGCGCCGAACACGCCGATCGCGTCGAGCGACGAGCCGAACGCCACCAGCCCGAATCGGCTGACCCGGCCGTACGATGGCTTGACGCCGACGATGCCACAGAAGGCGGCCGGCTGACGGACCGACCCCCCGGTCTCCGAGCCTAACGCCGCCGGGACGACCCCGGCGGCCACCAGCGCGGCCGAGCCACCGGAACTCCCGCCGGCGACCCGCGTGGGATCGAGCGGATGGAGCACCCGGCCGTAGACCGAGTGCTCCGTCGACGAGCCCATGGCG
This sequence comes from uncultured Gemmatimonadota bacterium, assembly GCA_902826755.1. Lineage (GTDB taxonomy): Bacteria > Gemmatimonadota > Gemmatimonadetes > Gemmatimonadales > GWC2-71-9 > SHZU01. The sequence continues at coordinate 3,330 of CADEGB010000298.1, read as the reverse complement.
AACTCGTCCATGTTGGCGGTGCAGGCCACCACCCCGCCGGCGGCCCGGAGGCGGGCCACCGCGGTGGCGGTGAACGGCGAGCGATAGCCCGCCAGGATCCGGGAGGCGCAGGTGGTGGGGAGCGTGGCGGTGGCGATGTTGTCCTTGACCGCCACCGGCATTCCGCCTAACGGCCCGTTCGGGGCGGCCCGGCCGACCTCCGCCACCAGGTCGGCGACGGACCAGGCCAGCGCGGCGTTGAGAGGGCGGACCCGTTCGAGCCCCGCCGCCAGCACCGCCGGGTCGAGCGTCACCCGTCCTCCATGGCCGGGAGGCGCGGCACCAGGAAGAAGCCGTCCTGGAACTCGGGCGCGAAGTCGGCCGGCGACCGATCGAGCGGCGTCGGGTCGACCCGATCCGGGCGGAGCGCGGCCCGGTCGGGGCCGGGCAGGAACCCGGTATCGGCGCGATCGGTCAGATCGGCGAGTTGGCCGACGTAGCCGACGATCTCGTCGACCTGGGCGGCAAGGCGGTCGACCTCCTCGGGCGTCACGTCGAGTTCGGCCAACCGGGCAATCCGGCGGAGGTCGTCCCGGGAAATGGTCATGCGCTGTCCCAATCCCGCTCGAGCCCGGCGTAGGCCACCAGCAGTTGCTTGATCCCGACTTCGCCCTCGAACGACACCGTCACCTTGAGATCCTTCCCCGCCCCGGTCAGGCCCTGGATCGTGCCGGTGCCGAAGCGTCGGTGCCGGACCCGTTCGCCTTTGACGTAGCGGGGCGCGTCCTGCGAGACCTCTTCGGGCGGCAGCGCGGCCGGCCGATCGACTCGCGGCTGGGGCTTGGTGGCGTCGCGATCGGCCTGCCACGACCCGGTGGAGCGCCAGCCACCGCCCGACCGGCCATATCGGCCGCCGCCACCACCGCCCCACGACGGGGCGAACAGGGACGACGTCGTCTTCTCGTCGAGGATCCCGGGCGGGATGGTCTCCAGAAAACGCGACGGCATGCTCGGCAGGATCTCGCCGCCCCGGCGGCGCGAACGGGCGTGGGTGAGGTACAGCTTGTCCTTGGCGCGGGTCAGCGCGACGTAAAACAGCCGTCGTTCCTCCTCGAGTCCCTCGACGGACTCGGTGGCGCGGGACAGCGGGAACAGGCCATCCTCGAGGCCGGCGACGACCACGACCGGCCACTCGAGCCCCTTGGCGGTGTGCATCGTCATCAGCGTGACCCCGGCCTCGTCGCCCTCCTGGGTGTCGTGGTTCGACAGCAGGGCGGCCTCCGCCAGGAACCGCTGCAGCGGCGTGGCCGGCTCCTCCTCGTCGGTCACCACCTCGGACCACCCGGCGGCGGCCGCCACCAGTTCCTTGACGTTGTCCCAGCGGTCCTTCCCCTCGGGTCCTTCGTCGTGGAGAACCCGCTCGTATCCCAACGATTCGATTACGGCCTCGAGCACCTCGGCTGGGGGCCGGGCCCCGACTCGGTCGCGAAGCCCACTGATCAGTTCGCCGAAACGCCGAAACGCCTCCCGCACGTTGGGCCGAAGGCCGGAGATTCGATCGCCAATGGCGGACGTTTCGAGCAGCGGCTTCTGCCAGGTGAGGGCGGCCTCGCGGAGGAGCGCCAGACTGGTGTCGCCGATCCCGCGTTTCGGCACCCCGATGGAACGGATGAAGGCCTCGTCGTCAGCCGGATTCACGAGCAACCGGTGATAGGCCAGCAGGTCCTTGACCTCACGCCGATCGTAGAAGCTGACCGACCCGACGATCCGGTACGGAATCCCGGCCCGCCGAAACGCCTCTTCCATGGCGCGCGACTGGGCATTGGTGCGATACAGGACCGCCATCTGCCCGGCGACGAAGTCGCCGGCCGATCGCCGGGCGGCCAGTTCCCGCGCAACCCACTCGGCCTCGTCGCGTTCGTCGGCGGCGCCGAGCATGGTGATCGGCTCGCCGCCGGCCCGGCGGGTCCGCAACGTCTTCCCGATCCGCCCCGCGTTCGGCGCGATCGCGGCGTTGGCGGCGTCGAGGACCACCTGGGTGCTTCGGTAATTCTCCTCGAGCCGCACCAGCCGGCACCCCGGAAAATCCGTCTGGAACTCCCGCATGTTCCGGACTTCGGCGCCACGCCACGCGTAAATCGACTGATCGTCGTCGCCCACCACGAAGACGTTGCCGTGCTGGCCAAGCAGGCGGACCAACTGGTACTGCGCCTTGTTGGTGTCCTGAAACTCGTCGACCAGGACAAAGTCGAATCGGCGCTGGTACCAGGCGAGTCGTTCGGGGTGTTCCCGAAAGAGGGTCAGCGGGTGGAGCATCAGATCGTCGAAATCCATCGCGTTCTGCTGCTTGAGCGCCACCGTCAGGCCCCGGTACACGTCGGCGGCCACCTCCACCAGGGGGTCGGTGCCGGTCGCGGCGAGCTGATCGGCCGACTGCATCCGGTTCTTGGCGGCCGAGATGACGTTCTGAACCAGCTTGGGCGGGAAGAGCTTGGACGAGTGATGGCGCTGTTCGAGGATCCGCTTGATCAGGGCCAGCCGGTCGTCCTCGTCATAGATCGTGAACTCGCGCGAGAAGCCGAGGTGCTCGGCCTCCCGACGGAGCAGTCGGGCGGAGAGGCTGTGGAACGTGCCGATCCAAAGGCCGGTGGCCGGCCGGTCGAGCATCGAGCCGATCCGCTCCCGCATCTCGCCCGCGGCGCGGTTGGTGAACGTGACGGCGAAGATCCGATCCGCGCGGACACCGTGACGCTCGATCAGCATCGCGATCCGGGTGGTGAGCACCCGGGTTTTCCCGGACCCGGCCCCCGCCAGCACCAGCATCGGTCCCTCGACGTGAAGGGCCGCTTCCCGCTGCTCGGGATTGAGCGCGAGGGTGAGATCGGACGTGGTCATCGATTCAGACCGGAGAAAACGGCGTCGAAAGGCCGGGTGGCGGCCCCGCCGGTGCGCGGTCGGGTCCAGCCGCGCTCATGGCGCGGTCAGCCGATCGGTGCCGAGATAGGGTCGAAGGGGCTCTGGAACCACGACGGAGCCGTCGGCCTGCTGGTAGTTTTCCAGGATGCCGATGATGGTCCGCGGAAAGGCCACGCCCGAGGCGTTCAGGGTGTGCACCAGCTCCGGCTTGGCCCCCGCCGCCGGCCGATAGCGAATATTGGCGCGCCGGGCCTGAAAATCGGTGAACGTGCTCGAACTCGACACTTCGAGCCACGCCCCCGTGCCCGGCGCCCAGATCTCGAGATCGAACGTGCGCGCCGCGGCGAATCCGGTGTCGCCGGCCGCGAGTTCCAAGACCCGGTACGGCAACCCGAGCCGCTGGAGAATCGCTTCCGCGTGCCCGGTCAGGAGCTG
>CADEGB010000297.1 GCA_902826755.1 uncultured Gemmatimonadota bacterium | reverse complement strand
GGGTTTCTTTCCCCTCGGCACTCTTCCGGAACAGCTTCCGGAGCAGTCGCTGGAGCTGGTCGACCTCGTCGCCTCCATGATCGCCACGTTCGAATCGGTCCCGATGGCCGCAACACCCCTCGGCCCGCGGCCCGATCCGCACCGTCGTCTTTTCCGATACCGTCTGGCGCGCCTCGTAGAGGTGCGCGCTCGACAGTTGCACGCTGGCTGCCACGATCTTCATGGAACGGCCTCCCGATCCGATATCGCCCCACTATCGGACCGGCGGCCGGCGACTTGAGCGGGAGCCTTAGAAGGCCTTGATCTGGATGGTGATCTTGCCGGGATGTTTCCGGAGCTCGTCGATCAGCTTCTCGAGCGCTTGGGTTACCCGGCGGACGTCCTGGTAGAGGAGCGAGTCGGTCATCAGCTTGCCGATGGTGCCGTCGCCCCGATTGACCCGCTGGAGCAGGGTGTCGAGCCGGGCGGCCGTGACCGTGAAGGACTCGGTCGACCCGGTCAGCGTGGTCATCAGCGTGTCGCTCTTCCGGAGCGTGGTGGCCAGGCTGGCCTGGCCGATGGCGCTGTCGAGTCGGGTCGACAACCGCTGGAGCGACTGCATCGTGGCCGTCAACTCGGCGATCGGACCGGTTCGAGTATTGGCGTAGGTGGCGCTCAACCGCTGGAATGACTCCAACGTGGCGTTGAGATTGTCGGCCAGCCGTTTGTTGGCGATGTCGTTGACCCCGCCCAGTACCTGTTTGGCCTGCCCGCCGAGTTCGGCGCCCAACTCCATCAGGCCCTGGTCGACCGACCCCTGGATGATCCGCCCTTCCGGGAGCGGCTCGCTCGAGGTGCCCGGGTGGAAGTTGATGACCGAGTCCGCCACCAGCCCGACGGTGGTGAGCTTGGCCATCGCGTCGATCTTTGGCTTGACCTTGGGCGACACCCGAAGCGTGACCACCACCTTGCCCACGTCCTCGAACTCGATCCGGTCCACCGAGCCCAGGTTAACGCCGGAAACCCGGACCGCGGACCCCCGCTTGAGGGTCCCGACATCGGCAAACGCGACCTTGACTTCGGGTTCCCCGCTGGAAAAGCGAGTCCCCTTGAGCCACATGGTGCCGGCCAGAAATAGCCCGATCCCGGCCGCGACCAGCAGCCCGACGGTGACTTCCTGCTTGTAGTGAAGATCCATGGTTGGCTCAGGCCGCGTCTTGAGTCTCGAAGTCCCGTTCCAGGAACGCCCGTACCTTCTCCAGCTTGGACGCCCGGAATTCCTCGGGAGTACCCTGCAACACGATCTTCCCGTCGGCCAACAGGGCCAGGCGATCGGCCACCCGGAAGGCACCCCGGACGTCATGGGTCACCATGACGCTGGTGACGCCAAGTTCATCCGACAGCCGGCGCACCAGGCCGTCGATGATGTCCGAATTGACGGGATCGAGACCGGAGGTGGGCTCGTCATACAGGAGATACTTGGGATTGCCCGCGATGGCGCGGGCGATCCCGACCCGCTTCCGCATCCCGCCCGACAACTGGGCCGGATATTTGGCCGTCGTTTCCGGCGCCAGGTTGACGAGCCGGAGACATTCGGCCACCCGGGCCCGACAGTACGGCAAGTCCTTGTACTGGGTCTCGTTGACGATCCCGAGACGGACGTTCTCGAACACGTCCATCGAGTCGAACAACGCCCCGTTCTGGAACACGTACCCGATCGATGTCCGCAGCTCTGCCAGAGCATCCCGCTTGAGAAGTGCCACGTTCTTGCCGTCGACCAGGATCGAGCCGGAATCGGGGTGGATCAGGCCGTTGATGTGTTTCAGCAGGACGCTCTTCCCGGTTCCCGAGCCGCCCATCAGCGCCACGGTCTCGCCGTCATTGACGGTAAAATCGACGCCGTCGAGCACGATCTGCTCGCCGAACCGTTTGCGGACCTCCCGAAGCTCGATCATTGGTTCAACAGGAGGCGGGCGAGGATCGCGTTGAGAAACAGGATCACCACGCTACTCGCCACCACCGCCGCCGTGGTGGCCCGCCCGACGCCCTCGGCCCCCTGTTTGGTATTGAAGCCCATGTAGCAGGAAATCAACCCGATGGCCCCGCCGAAGCAGAAGGACTTGATGACCGAGTAATACCCGTCGAACGATCGGTAGAAGTACTTGGCGCCGTAGGCAAAGTCCTCATTGGTGATCGGGAGGACCTGCCGAACGCCGTACCATCCCGCCAGCACCGCGATGACGTTGGCGATGGTGGTGAGGATCGGCACCATCACGAACCCCGAAATCACCCGTGGAATGATCAGGTGCGACGACGGCGAGCGGCCGAGGCTCTCCAGGGCATCGATCTGCTCGGTGACCCGCATGGTGCCGAGTTCGGCGGCGTAGCGCGCGCCGATCCGGCCGGCCAGGACCAAGCCCACCAACACCGGCCCGAGCTCGAGCACCACGGTGGAGACGATCAGCGTGCCAAGCACGTAGAGCGGGAGACTCGACTGCCACTGGTAGCCGGACTGGAAGGCCGTGACGGCGCCGGCAAAGGCGGAAATGACCAGCACGATCGGGAGGCTGCCCGACCCGATACTCGCCGCCTCGGCGATGGTCCGGGGAATCCAGACCCGCCATTCCCGGAGCCCGCGAACGATCTCCAGGCACATCATGCTGAAGCGGCCGAGATGCCCGAGACCCCCCAGGATCACCTTGCCCAACAACCTCGGAATCCCGAGCACCGGACTGGCCATGCCTTGTATCTTGACCCTCCATGCCGTCGAAGTCCACCCTAGCGACGTTCCGTCGCCTCGTCGTGACCTGGTTCCGGAAGCACGGTCGCGACCTGCCCTGGCGCCGGACCCGCGACCCGTACCGGGTCCTCGTTTCGGAGTTCATGCTCCAGCAGACCCAGGTCAGCCGGGTCGAGGGCTTCTACGCCCGCTTCCTCGACCAGTACCCTGACGTCCACACCCTCGCCGCCGCCGCCCCTGGGATGGTGCGGGAGAGCTGGGAGGGTCTTGGATACTATCGGCGGGCCGCCAACCTTCATCGACTGGCCCGCAGGGTGGTCACCGAGTTGGACGGGACTATTCCGGCGGAGGTCGACCGACTCCGGGCGCTTCCGGGTGTCGGCCGCTATACCGCGGGCGCGGTCGCGACTTTCGCGTTCGAGGCGGCCGAGCCGGCGGTCGACACCAACGTGGCCCGAGTGCTGACCCGGGCCTTTCACCCCAGAGCCGGCAAAGCGGCCCGTGATCAGCACCGCCTCTGGGACACGGCAAAGGCGCTCGTTCCGAGGAAGGGAGCGAGCGCCTGGGCGTTCAATCAGGGGTTGATGGAACTGGGGGCGCTGCTGTGCACCGCCCGTCAGGCCCGGTGCGCGGACTGCCCCGTCAGGGCGGTCTGCGCCACCGGCAAGCGGACCCTCAAGGCCGCCCGAAGGCGCCCGCGATCAGCGCCAGCATCGCCAGGATCCCGGACACCATCCCGAGACGGGCTTGCTTCTGCCGGATCGCGTCGAACTGGACGGCCTGGGACACCGGATCGATCCTGACGAGTTTGGTGACGTTGGGCACCATCAGGACCAGCGTGATGACCGCGGCCACGAGGCCAAGCCCCTGCATCGTCATCAGCGAGTGGCTGACGGCCAGACTCGCGCCAGGATTGCCGTAGATGGTCAGGGTCAGCACCAGGCCGGAGACCACGGTGGCCATCGTCCCCGGCAGCACCAGCACCCGGTAGATGATCGCCAGCTGCCGCATGACCACCCCGAGGTTTTCCCGAGGTTCGCGCTTGGTGCCCAAGCCGATGAACATGGCGGAGAACCCGCCGCCCATCCACATCGTGAAGCCGAGCAGATGGATGAAGATCCAGAGATGTCTCACGGGACGATCGCGCTGAATTCCGCGAGGTCGATCGGCTGCCGACCGGCAAAGCCGGCGTCGACCTCGTGCCAATGGGTGATGTGCTCTTCGCCGAGCCGCCAGCAGAGGTAGACCAGGCGATCGTCGCGGAGCGCGTAGAAATCGACCAGACCTTCCTCGAAGCCCTTGAACTGGCAGCCGATGGCCTCGAGTTCGAGGAGGAAGCCGTTGATCCGGTCGGCCGCCGTGGTCACCGCCGTCCGCGCCGAGATCAGTTCCTCCGACTCGCCGGTTTCGACCCGGGTGCCGGCGGCCAGGACTTCATAGCTCGCCAACGCCTCCCGCCAGACGTCGTACTCCACGCGGAGGTCCGAGAGAATCCGCCGCAGCAGCGGCAGGGTTCGTTCCGCCTCCTCGACGGTGAAGATCCGGATCTCGGGCATGGCACCCTCCTTGTGGTGTCTCGGAAGCCCCCTGGAGGCGATCAGCTCCCGACCCGCACAATCATCCACCCGGGCGGGGCCCCGGTCAAGCCGAGAGGCCGAGGCTCCGGCGCGCGGCGGCGCGGCCGAGTTCGAGGTAATAGTCGATCTGGCCAATCGCGAAGGTCTCACCCCGGTGGACCTCGGGACGAACGTAGAGCAGCGGGGGCCGGCCCGGGGTGGCCCGCCAGAGCGCCACTTGGAGGGCGGTGTTGGCGGCCATCAGGATATGCTGGGCGTCGTTATGGGCCCGGATCAGCGCCGGCGGGGGCTTGTCCCGCGACGGCGCGGCGTCGAAACCAGGTCCGACATCGATCGCGATGACCCGGTCGGCCGGAAAGCGGGCGGCCACCTCGAGCGCCACCACCCCGCGGAGCCCGCCGTCGCCGAGACGGCGCCCCGCCAGCGTCACCGCGGGATAGAGCACCGGCAGCGCGCAGGACGCGAACAGGGCGTCCGCCAGGGGGGCATCGATCCCGCCATCGCCGAAGACCACCAGATCGCCGGTGTCGAGATCGGCCGCGGTCACCGACAGCGGCAGCGCCAGATCGGCGAACCGGGGTACCGGGAGAAGGCGACCTAACGTTTCGCGGAGCCGGGGCCCCTTCAGCATGGCGGGGGCAAAGATGCCCCGGAGGAACGCGGTCCGATCGAGCGCCGCGACGTCCTCGCGCTCGATCCCACGGAGCCGCTCGGTCACCTCGGTCAGGGAAAGTCCTGCCGCCAGCCCCGCGGCGATGACCGCGCCCATCGAGGTCCCGATGAATCGGGTCGGCACCTGACCAGCCTGAGCCAGGACCTCGAGCGCGCCGAGGTGCGCGGCGGTCTTGGCACCGCCGCCGGAGAGCACCATGGTGACGTCGGCGGGCATCAGCGGCCGCGGGCCCGTCGTCGCTCCGCCGCCGCGTCGTACCGGGCCCGTTCCTCCGCCGTCTCCGCCACCAGACGCGGCACCCGACACGGCTTCCGGTCCCGATCGATGGCCACGAACACCACGTGGGCCGTGTGGGTGTGGACCCTCGCCCCCGTGGCGATCTGCTCGGAGTAGACCTGGACGGTGATGTCCATCGAACTCCGGCCGACGAAGTCGACGGTGGCGCAGCAGGACACCAGCGCGCCGACCGGAATGGCCTGGTGGAAATCGAGCCGGTCGATCGACTTGGTGACGGCCGGCCCACCGGCGTGTCGCATCGCGGCCACCGCCGCCGCCTGGTCGACGAGCGCCATCAGGTCGCCGCCGAAGAGATCCCCGAGGACGTTCTGCATGTGGGGCATCACGAAGGTCGTGATCTCGCCCCGGGAGTGGGACATCGGGTGGGACTCGGGTGGGACCATCGGTCAGTAATCCACCGGCCGGAGGTAGAACTCCCCAATGGCCGTGGGGCTCAGCATGGCCACGGTCGGGAGCTTCCGCTTCCAGTGGGTCGAGTCGAGCCGGCGGCGGACGAGGCTGATCTCGTCGGCGGAAAAGCCGAGTCGGGCCACCGCCTCGTCCGGATAGCCGGACAGGACCCAATGGAGGATCTGATCGGCCTTGTCGTAGCTGATCCCGAAGTCGCCCTCGTCGGTCTGACCCGCCACCAGATCGGCCGTCGGTGCCTTGGCAACGATCTCGTCCGGAACACCGAGGTGA
>CADEGB010000296.1 GCA_902826755.1 uncultured Gemmatimonadota bacterium | reverse complement strand
GCGTCGATCGCGTCGAGGAGAACCAGAAGCTCCCGCGCCTGCGCCGTGGCGGCCGGGGGCGGCCGATCGAGCCACGCCAGTTCGGCCGGATCCCGGACGCCGGCGGCCGCGAGGTCGAGCAGCAGGGGGGCCAGATCGGCGGCCAGGATCTCCGGCGTCCGATGGGCCAACAGCCCCGCCTCCTCGCCCGGCGCCCAGAGCCGGTAACAGACACCCGGCTCGGTCCGACCCGCGCGGCCGCGCCGTTGATCCGCGGAAGCCCTCGTCACCCGCACCGTCTCGAGCCGGGTCATCCCAGTTCGCGGCGAGAAACGGGGCGTCCGGATCCGCCCCGCATCGATCACCACCCGCACCCCCGGAACGGTCAAGCTGGTTTCCGCGATGGCGGTGGCCAGGATCACCCGACGGCGCTGACCCGGCGCGAGGGCCGCGTCCTGCGCCTCCGGGGGCATGGTCCCATGGAGTGGCAGAATCGCCGCGTCGAGCGGCTCGGCCCCGAGGAACTCCGCCACCCGCCGGATCTCACCGACCCCCGGCAGAAACACCAGCACGTCGCCGGTTTCCGTTTGGACGGCCTCTCGGACCACCGCCGCGACCTGCGCCTCGAGGCGTTGTTCCGGCTTCGGCGGTCGATACCTGGTCTCCACCGGGAAGACCCGGCCCGGCGCGTCGATGACCGGCGCCCCATCCAGCAGCCGCGCCACCGCCGGCGCGTCGATCGTCGCCGACATGATCAGCACCCGAAGATCCGGCCGAAGGACGGCCCGGGTCTGGAGCGTGAGGCCGAGGCCCAGATCCGCGGCAACGCTTCGTTCGTGAAACTCGTCGAGGATCACCAGGCCGTAGTCCTCGAGTGACGGATCGTCCTGGAGGAATCGAGTCAGGACACCTTCCGTCACCACCTCGAGTCGGGTCCGGGCCGAAACCCGGGTATCGAACCGAACCCGATAGCCGACCGTGTCGCCCACCCGCTCGCCCAGATGCCACGCGATCCGCGTGGCCGCCGCGCGCGCGGCGATCCGCCGAGGCTCGAGCATCACGATCTTCCGCCCCTCGAGCCACGGTGCCTCGAGCAATCGCCACGGCACCACGGTCGTCTTCCCCGCCCCCGGCTCGGCCACCAGCACGGCCGACCGGTTCGTGGCCAGCGCCGCTTCGATCGCCGGCATGACACCCTCGACCGGAAGATTCTGGTTCATGCCGCTGGAACCGATGCCGTCAGGAATCGAATTCGGAGCCCACCGTTTTCGGTCCGCAGCAGCTCGCGCCAGGCCAGCCCGACCTGCCGTTCGAGGACGGGATCCGCACCGATCAGCGCGACGTTCCACCCGCCAGCCACCCGCCGCGCCACGTGGCCGAGCTGGGCGTAGAGATCACGGAGCTTCCCCTTGTCGCCGATCCGTCCACCGTAGGGCGGATTGACCACCAAGGTTCCGGGCCCCGCCGGCAGCGCAAGAGCAGAGATCGGCGCCCGCCGGAACTCGATGTCAGCGGCAACCCCGGCCCGTTCCGCGTTGGCCACGGCCGCCGAAATGGCGCCGGGGTCCCGATCGGCGCCCACGATCGGCGCCGGCGCCGCGGCCAAGATCCCTGCTTCGAGCCGGCCTCGCACTCGGGCCATCAGACCGTCCGCCATCTCGGGCCACCGTTCGAACGCAAAGGTCCGGCGCCATCCGGGCGGAATTCGCCGCGCCAGTAGAGCGGCTTCGATCGGAATGGTCCCCGAGCCACACATCGGATCGATCAGCGGGGTGACCCCGGTCCAACCGGCACTGAGCACCAGGCCGGCCGCCAGCGTCTCCCGAAGCGGGGCCTTGGCCCCGTCGGTTCGATATCCCCGTCGGTGGAGGAGGGCCCCTGACGCGTCGACACTCACGGTCACCTGATCCCGAAAGACCCGCACCACGAACCGCTGGAGCGCCGAGTCGGCATCGTGCGACTCCGCTTCGGCCTCGCCCCGGGCAGCCAGGATCGTCGTCTTCGGGCACCGGTTCATGATGGCCGTCCCGAACCGCTCGACCAGAGCCCGTTCGTGGTAGAGCTTTGACTTCTTGCTGGTAATGCGGATATGGGCCGGCGCGCCAGCGGGAAGCCAGCGATTCCACTCGATCCTTGCCAAGTGCCGCTCGAGCTCGGGAAAGGTCCGCGCGTGGAACTCGGCCACCCGGACCAGAATCCGGCCGGCGGTGCGGAGACAGAGGTTGGCCCGGGCCAGCAGCTCCGGCGTGACCCCGAACTCGACACCCCCCGGCACGGTCTGGCGCGGCACCGCACCGAGGGCGATCAGTTCGGCGGCGAGAATGGCCTCGAGGCCTGGATGGGTTACGGCAAACGCGGTAGGTTCCGACACGGGAACAATCTCGCCGGGCCGCCCCCCAAACGCGACGGGGCGGCCACTCGGCCGCCCCGTCTACGCTGCGTCGATTCGAGGCCCGTCCTCAGGCCGATCGGCGAGTCCGGCGAAGTTCCCGCCACCCGATCAGCCGCTTCCGTTCCTCGTCGTAGACCTTGAGCCCGAGGGCCTTGATCCCCTGCCACGGCGTGATGGTCGGCACGTTCTGGAACTCGGGATGGTTGTCGTGCACCTTCTGCAAGGTGTAGTTCGGGATCCGCGGGCTCAGGTGGTGGACGTGGTGGAGCCCGATGTTGCCGGTGAACCACTGGAACACCTTCGGCAGCTTGAGGTAGGTGCTGCCCTTGAGGGCCGAGGTGGCATAGTCCCATTCGGCCGCGGGACGCCAATACGCTTCCTCGAACTGGTGCTGCACGTAGAAGAGCCAGACCCCGGTCGACCCAGCCACCAGGAAGGCCGGAAGGTAGATCATCGCCGCTTCGTCGAGCGCGCCCAGCAGGCCGAGCAGAATGGCCACCGCGGCCAGCGTGAGGTTGGTGGCGTGAACACTGAGCCGTTCCTTGGCCGTGGTCAACTGGCCCGGCGTCGGCAATCGATGTTTGATGGCCAGGAAGATCGGCCCGAACACCAGCAGGACCAGCGCGTTCCGGTAAATCCGGTACTTGAACCGCTCCTTCGGCGACAGCGCGAGATACTCCTTGACCGTCAACGTGGTTACGTCGCCCAGCCCGCGCTTGTCGAGATTGCCGGACGTGGCGTGGTGAATGGCGTGATCCCGACGCCACTGCACGTACGGCGTGAACGTCAGCACGCCGGTGATGAACCCGACGATGTCGTTCCAGCGGCGGGACGCGAAGTACGACCCGTGCCCGCAGTCATGCATCATGATGAAGACCCGGACCAGCAGCAGTCCGGTCGGAATGGCCAGCAGCAGGACCAGACCGTAGTGGATCTTCATGGCCCAGACCATCAACAGGATGCCGGCAATGAGCGGCACGAAGGTGGTGAAGATCTGGGTGACGGCGGCACGGGTGTTCGGCTGCTGATAGCGGGCCACCAACTCCCGCCAACGGGTCGAGATGTCAGGCGTAATCATCCTGGAAGTATAGCGCCCGGGGTCGAGATTGGGGAGGTACGATAAACCTTTGCCCAAGAATGCTTTAACTCGAGGCCTAACGGACCTACGGAGTTCGCGCCAGGCAAGTAGACCGGAGGGATGCCATCCATCGATCGATTGTCGTCCCGCGTTGGCCGCCCGATCCTTCGGGCGCTGGCTCCACTCCAGGGCGCCGACGAACGTCGGGGTCCCTGCTGAACGTGCGAGATGGAGCGTGGTTGCCCTGAGGAGCCCCCGACATGGCTGGCAAGAAGCCGTCCGACGAGCGGACCGTTGACCGCGAGCGACTGGTGAAGGCCTTGAACGAGGACCTCGCCCGTGAGTTTCAGGCCATCATCGCGTACGTCAACTACTCCCAGGTGCTCAAAGGGGCCGCGTATATGCACGTCGCGCGCGAACTCGAGCGCCATGCCGGCGAGGAACTCGCGCACGCGTTGACGATCGCGAAGCAGATCGACTACCTGGGCGGTTCGCCCACGGTAGTGGCGAAACCGGTCGAGGTCTCTGACGACGCCGACACGATGCTTCGCGCTGACCTTCGCAATGAAACCGAGACGATTCGTCACTACCGCCGCCGGGTGATCCAGTCAGAGGCCCTCGGCGAATTCGCGCTCGCCGAGCACCTCCGAGAGATCCTCCGGCAGGAACAGGATCACCTGATCGAGCTAGCGACGGCCTTGGGGGAAGATGCCCCAGACCCCGGAATCGCGTGATCCCTCGCTCCGAACGTTGCGGCCAAGCCCCGGGAGCGAGCCCACGGGTGAACGGGGCGCAATAGGATGGGACTCCGAAAGGCCTGGGCGCAACTCAGGAACGGCAATCCCGGTGATCGGTTTCAGGCCGAGTACCGCCGGTCCCGCGCCAGTCCAGGCAAGCCCTGGGCGCGTTTTGCCAGCCTCACGCTGGGTATCGCCCTGGTGGCGTTGGGCATCGTGGCCTTGCCGGCTCCAGGCCCTGGGTGGCTCATCATCGGGCTCGGGGGCGCGTTGGTGGGCCGCCAATCGCTCGCGGTCGCCCGGATCCTGGACCGGGCGGAAGTCCGGGGCCGGCGATTCGGATCGGACCTCAAGCGCTGGTGGGCATCCCGGTCTCGTCTTCCTCGATGAACCTCCATTCGGGCTCGCCGTTCTGGTTGATCCGCAACGGGCTCCTGGCCGGCGAGGGCACCCCGTTGCCACATGACGAGCGTTGCGAGGTTGCAATCATCGGCGCGGGTGTGACGGGCGCGTTGGTCGCCGACGCCTTGGTGGCGGCCGGTAGGGATGTCGTCGTCCTCGATCGCAGGGGTGCAGGCCTCGGCAGCACCGCCGCGAGCACGGCCTTGCTGCAATACGAATTGGACGTCGACCTTTGCGATCTGGGCGGTATGATCGGGGCGGACCGAGCCGCACGGGCCTTCCAGCTCTGTCACGGGGCGATTGAGCGCTTGGAAGCTCTGTCACGGGAGCTTGGGGGATGCGGCTTTACCCGCCGGTCGAGCCTGTATTTGGCGAGTTCCCGCCGGGACCGGACCCGGCTGATGCGGGAGACCGAGGTCCGCCAAGGCGTCGGACTACCCGCGGCGTGGTGGCCCGAGGACCGGGTCCTGACTCGCTATGGCTTTGCCTCTCACGGCGCGATCCTGAGTACGTCGGCCGCCGAACTCGATCCGCTGCAGCTGACCCGCGGCCTCCTGGCTCGCTCGGCGGCGGGTGGCGCCCGGGTTTACTCCCGCACGGCCATGACGGAGTATGAGGAAAGCGGCGCCGGCGTCGTGGTCGGCACGAGCCGGGGCCACGAGGTGCGGGCCGACCGCTTGGTCATCGCGATGGGCTACGAGGTTCCGGCGAGTCTCCGCCGCGGCCTGGTCGTGCTCAACAGCTCCTATGCCCTGGCAAGTGAGGTCGTCGACTCCTTCGGCATGTGGGACGACCGGTGCCTGGTTTGGGAATCGGCTCGGCCGTACTGCTACCTCCGCACGACCCCCGACAATCGGGTCCTGATCGGCGGCGAGGATGTGCCGTTCCGGGACCCCACCCGGCGAGATCGATTGCTCCCGGAGAAACGCAAGCGCCTGGAGCGGCACCGAACCAGGTTGTTACCCGGGCTGGACCTTGAGACGGCGTTTGCCTGGGCCGGGACTTTTGGCGAAACCCCCGATGGGCTTCCATATGTCGGGTCGGCCACGGATGGTTCCCGAACGCTCTTTGCCCTGGGATACGGCGGGAACGGCGTCGTCTTCAGCGCGATCGCGGCCGAGCTATTGGTGGATGCCTGTTGCGGCGGTTCGAATCCGGACGCCGAACTGTTCGCCCTCGACCGCAACGAAGGGGTTTAGACGCGCCCGTCCCGGATGGCACCCGGCGATCACCAACCAGAGGATGTCGCGATGGTTCACCGAAGGGGGGGCGCCCGGACATCGTCATGCGCTTCGGGCGAGGCGCGGCGCTGCCCTATTCGGCCCGCCGGCCGGTCGACGCGGTGATGACATGAACTCACGTTGCTGAACCAGGATTGG
>CADEGB010000295.1 GCA_902826755.1 uncultured Gemmatimonadota bacterium | reverse complement strand
TTCAAGGTCGACGTAAACAGACGCTCACAGCCTCTTTCCACATAACGACGTTATGTGCATGCATTGTGGACCGCCCAAGAAAAATCGAGCCAAACTGTTGATATCCCATTCGACCCCAAGGTCGTTGCTTGGGCTTCGGTTACCCCTCGGCCCGAGACCCCGCCCGAGGCGGCGCCTGTGGATAATCCGCTGATTCCACATAACTGTACAGCACCAAAATGCCCGTGCGGGACCCCAAATCGTCGACCCTGTCAATGTGGACGGCCGCCGGGGCCTACCGCTCTATGTCATTACGATGCAAGGCATTACCTTCAACACCAATGTCGATACCGGGTTCTCCACACCACGGCATTCCCGGCCCCCGTTTAGGGACCCCAGAATCGGGGGCGCCGGCTCCGGGAATGCCTGCGCCCACCGATACTCAGGGCAACCCGATCGACCGCCTGACGGGAGGGTCTTCCCCGTCCGCCCCGAGTCACTGAACGAGGCATTTCGTGCCAAGAGAAATCCGTCGCACCAAGATCGTCGCCACCCTCGGCCCGGCCTGGGAACAACCCGAACAGATGCGGGCCATGCTCGACACTGGCGTCGACGTCGTTCGCGTCAACGCCTCCCACGGCACGCCGGAAATCCGAACCAAGTGGATCAACGACCTGCGCGACGTCCAGAGTCAGCGCGACAAATCATCGGCCATCCTGGTCGACCTCCACGGACCCCGAATCCGGGTCGGCGACCTCGCCGAGCCGATCCAGCTCACCTTCGGCCAGGCGGTGGTCTTCGCGCCCGAAGGCGCCGCCCACGCGGGCGAGATCCCGACCACCTATCGAGAGCTGGCCGAAGACGTCCGACCCGGGGCCCGGATTCTCCTCGACGACGGCCTGATCGCCGTCGACGTCACCAGCGTCGTGGGCGACAAGGTCCACGGCGCGGTCCGTTACGGCGGCCTCCTCAAGTCCCATAAGGGGATGAACCTTCCGGGCATCGAAGTCTCCACTCCCGCGCTCACCGAAAAGGACCGAGAGGAAGCGCTCCGCGCCGTCGACCTCGGCGTCCACTATCTCGGCCTCAGTTTCGTCCGCCGCCCGCAGGATGTCGAAGGGCTCCGCCGGCTCGTCCCCAAACACGTCAAGCTCATCGCAAAAATCGAGAAGGACACCGCCATCGAGCACTTGACCGGGATCCTCGACGCCGCCGACGGGATCATGGTGGCCAGAGGCGACCTCGGGGTCGAGTTGCCCTTCGAACAGGTGCCCTTGGTGCAGAAGAAGCTGATCCGGGAAGCCAACCGGCACGGCAAGCCGGTCATCACCGCCACCCAGATGCTCGAGTCGATGATCAAGGCGCCCCGCCCCACCCGGGCCGAGGCATCCGACGTGGCCAACGCCATCCTCGACGGCACCGATGCGGTCATGCTCTCCGCCGAGACAGCCGTCGGGTCGTATCCGCTCGAAGCGGTCCTCGCCATGGACCAGATTGCCCGGGAGGTCGAGAGCCACCGGCGCGACGGCGACCACGCCCCGGTCTGGCAGGCATCGGCCGCCCACCTGAGCCAGCCGCACGTCACCACCCGGACCGAGGACGCGATCGCGGTGGCGGTGTGCGCGGCTGCGGATCTCCTCTCGGTGCCGCTCATCGTCTGCCTGACCAGCAGCGGGTTCACCGCGCGGACGGTGGCCTCGTACCGTCCGTCGGTCCCGATTCTGGCGATCACGCCGGAGGCGTCGACGTATCGGCAGCTGGCCCTCAACTGGGGCGTCATCCCGTTTCAGGTCGAGCGGCGCCCCGACTACGACTCCATGCTGGTGGTGGCCCGGGAGGTCATCGTCAAGAAGGGCCTGGCGTGGCCGGGCGACCGCTTCGTCGTCACCGCCGGGGTGCCGTTCGACAAGGCCGGCACCACCAACCTCCTCCGCATCGAGACGGTCTGAACGGGCGGATGCGGCTCACCCTGCTTGGCACCGGGACCTCGTTCGGCGTTCCCCAGATCGGCTGCGACTGCGCGGTCTGCCGATCGACCGACCCCCGCGACCGCCGGCACCGCACCGCCGCCGCGATCACCGTCGGCGGCACCACGCTCCTGATCGACACCCCGCCCGAGCTGCGGGTCGAACTCCTCGCCGCGGGGATCGATCGGATCGACGCCGTCCTCTTCACGCACGAGCACGCCGATCACGTCAGCGGCATCGACGACCTCCGGATGTTCTCGCTCCGGCAACGAACGCCCCTGCCGGTGTACGCCAACGCCGCCACCGCCGACTTCCTCACCACGTCGTTTCGCTACATCTTCGACGAGGGTGTCGTTCCGATCCCGGGAACGTCGAAACCCCGGCTGATGCTCGAGACGATCCGGCCAGGGGTGCCGTTCACGGCGGCCGGCATCGAGGTGCTCCCGCTCGGATTTGCCCACGGCCGGGTGGAGGTCCTCGGGTTCCGGATCGGGACCATGGCGTATGTCACCGATGTGAAGGAGGTCCCCCCGGCCGCCCGGGAAGCCCTCCAAGGGCTCGACGTGCTGGTCCTCAACGCGCTCTGGTGGCGGGAACATCCGACCCATCAGAGCATTCCCGAGGCCATCGCGGCGGCCCGGGCCATCGGCGCCAAACGCACGGTCCTGACCCATCTGACGCACGAAACCGGACACGCCGCCCTGACGGCGGCGCTCCCCGACGGTATCGAGCCCGGCTACGACGGGCTCATCCTGGAGGTCGCGGAATGAAGCTCCACTACGGGCGAATGCTCAACGACAAGCTCGACGGCCAGCACGGGCTCCCGCGGCACCGGCTCCAGGAACTGGCCCAACGATTTCCGGCGGTGGCCGCCGAAGTGGACACCCGGCGCGGTCAGGGCGAGTACGGCTTCTACGGTCTCGGGCGCCAGACTGAGGTGATTCGGGGGATCCGACGGTTTGCCGATGGGGTGGGCCAGGCCTACGACCACGTGCTGGTCCTCGGGATCGGCGGCTCGGCCCTTGGCACCAAGGCTCTCCTCAACGCGCTCCGGCCGCCGGCCTGGAACGAACTGTCCGACGAAGGCCGGGAGTTCTTCCCTCGGCTCACCATCCTGGAAAACGTCGACCCGACCTCGATGGCCGCCGCGCTCCGGCGGATCGATCCTCGCCGGGTCCTGGTCAACGTGATCAGCAAGTCCGGCGGCACCGCGGAAACCCTGGCGCAGTACCTGGTGGTCCGGGCCTGGCTCGACCAGGCGCTCGGTCCCGACGCCGCGGCCAGACATCTGGCCTTCACCACCGATCCGGCCAAGGGCCCGCTCCGGGAACTCTCCCAGAAGGAGGGGATCGCCGCCCTCGAGATTCCCCCCGAGGTGGGGGGACGGTTCAGCGTCCTGACTCCGGTGGGACTGTTGCCCGCGGCGCTCGTTGGAATCGACATCGAGGCCCTCGTCGCGGGCGCGGCCACGGCACTCGAAACCGCCGGGCGGCCCGACCTGCTCCGCAACCCGGCCGCGCTGTACTCCGCCCTGCTCTGGGCGGCGGACACCAGCCAGGGCGCCCGGGTCCACGTCCTGATGCCGTACAGCGACCGGCTCCGCGATTTTTCCGCTTGGTTCGTTCAGCTCTGGGCCGAGAGCCTCGGCAAGCGGCTCGACCGGCGGGGCCAGCCGATCTATGCCGGGCCGACACCGTTAGGCGCGGTCGGCGCCACCGACCAGCACAGTCAGGTCCAGCTCTTCATGGAAGGGCCGTTCGACAAGGTGGTCACCTTCGTTCGGATTTCCGATCCGGGCGAGGACGTCAGGATCCCCCACCGGCCCGATCTCCCTGAGGAGCTGGCCTATCTCCAGGGTCACTCGCTCGGCGAACTGCTTGCCGCCGAGGCCGATGCCACCTCCGCGGCCCTGGCCCGGATGGGGCGGATGAACGCCACCCTCGAGCTGCCCCGGCTCGACGCCGAGACCATGGGGCACCTCATCATGTTCATGCAGCTGGCCACCGGGTTTGCCGGCGTGTGGTACGGCGTCGATCCGTTCGACCAACCCGGCGTGGAACTCGGCAAACGGCTGACCTTTGCCGCCATGGGTCGGCCGGGATACCAGCGGGAGGGCCCGGTGGCACCGGAAGCCGGGCAACCGGCGGACGTAGCCTGATCGCGCTTGACCAATTTGGTCAGGTGCGGTAGCTTCAGGTCATGACTGCCAAGAAGCCGCCGAAGACCCGCTTCGGGCCGGGCGTCGCCGAGGTGAGAGAGCCGGTCAGCCTCTATGAGGCCAAGACCCACTTGTCCGAGTTGGTCGATCTGGCGGCGGACGGAGCCGATTTCATCATCATGAAATCGGGCAAGCCGATGGCTCGGCTCGGCCCCCTCACTTCCAGCCGACCGGAGCGCCGACCCGGTCGCGGCCGGGGACAATGGCACGTGGCGCGGGACTTCGACGCGCCGCTCCCGGCGGAAATCCAGCGCCTGTTCGAGCCCGACGCGTGAGGCTGCTGCTCGATACCCATGTGGTCATCTGGTGGGACCAGGGCGGCCGCCTCTCCGCAACGGCCGCCCGAGCCATCCAGGCCGCCGATGAGGTGTTCGTGAGTGCCGCCTCGTTCTGGGAAATCGCCATCAAGACCTCGCTCGGCCGGATCCGAACCGAGCGAGCGTTCGAGGCGGTTCTGACCGAGAACGGCTTCATCGAGCTTCCGGTCTTGGTCCGTCATGTCGGCCGGGTGGCATCCTTACCCTGGCACCACCGGGACCCGTTCGACCGTCTCCTGGTGGCCCAGGCGGCCTCCGACCGGCTAACGCTCGTCACCCGGGACCGCGCCATCTCTCCCTACCGAATCCCGACGATCTCCGCATAGCCGCACCGAGCAGGTCCTGGTCCGCCACCCGGGTCGAACCCGCGTGGCGGCACTTCGGTTGCACCTCAGGGGGTCCACGCCAGCGCGGTCAGACTGCGACGTGGCTGGAGGTTGTCACCCTAAGTCGTTCGGAGACAAGCACATGGAGATATTCAGGAAACTGCATTCCATCCTGACGCCCAACTCGGAGCCGGCAGTCCGTTCCCAGCCACGGCAACCACGACCGGGTAATCCCGGCCAGCCGAGCTTTGCCGACACCCTCCGGGCGGCCGCAGCGGACGATGGGACGATCCGCCCCTTCGGGGTCCAGAACGGCCGTTTGGCCGACGGCCTCAGGAGCCCTCAGGTCGACCCAGGATCGGGCCAGGAGCCCTCGGATCCGGTGGCCGGGGGCGGAGGCCCAACGGTCCTTCCCGAGGCTCCGGAAGCGGAGTTTCCGGCCGAAGTCCCGATCGACTCGCTCCATATCGAGATGCGGGAAACCCTCGAGTCGCTGATCATCGTGGAGCAGGAGCGGGCCGGCCTGTCAGAGCCGGTGCTTCCTCCCATCATCGAGTCCGACCCGGCGGCCGAGGACCCGGTGATCAACGAGCCGACCGGTTCGACCACCACGCCCTCGTCGACCACTCCCAACCCCGTCCCGGCACCGCGCCCGTCCCTCCTGCCCCCGCTCGGCGTCGAATGGGCCAGCATGACCGTTCGGGGCTCCGGGGCCACCGGCAAGGGCGTGAACGGCACCGATGCGGCCGCCCACCAGGTCCTGGTTCACAAGCATCAGACCTACAACAACCCCGGCCAATACGGGATGACGAACAATCAGGAAGCCCGCCTGTTCCTCGACGCGGTCGACCGGGGGTACGTCCCGAACACCCCGGAGGGACTGGGTACCCTCCTCGGCTACCTGGGCAAGGGTGCCATCGGTGCCGACGCCCGGCCTCCGGAGATGACCGAGTACTTCCGTCAGTTCTTCGTCAGCGAACGGACCGCCAACGTCTGAGCCGGCGGGGCCGCACACCAGCGCGGGGCCGGCCTGGCAACGGGTCGGCCCAAACAAGAAAAGGCCCCGTCTTTCGACGGGGCGTTGCCTGTCCAATCAACCGCTTACAAGCTGACCGGGCAGAGGAGACCTGCGCCAGCCTGGGTATATATCACCAGCCACGGTCAGGCACAAGTGATGGGCGAG
>CADEGB010000294.1:2063-6026 GCA_902826755.1 uncultured Gemmatimonadota bacterium | reverse complement strand
GAAGGGTTCCGGGTCACCCTCGCCGAGGTCGGCCGAGCCGGCGAGATCACGCCAGCCGCCCTCCGAGACCGCCTCGGCCTCACCCGGAAGCACCTGATTCCGTTGTTGGAGTGGGCCGACCGCCAAGGCGTCACGCGCCGGACCGGTGAGTCACGGGTTCTCGTCCAAAACGGCAGATGAGTGCGTCACCGCGACAGGGTTTGACGGTACACCCGTTGCCCGGATCGGGAGCCAGGATGACAGACAGCCCGCCGCGAAGGGTAACGGACCCTTCATGGCGACGGGCTCACGTGTGAACATTGGCGAGGCCCTATGATCCGCCCCGAACGACTGACCATCAAGGGACAGGAAGCCTTCCGCGACGCCATCGCGCTGGCTCGGACCCGCGGCAACCCGACCGTCAACGACGCCCATCTCTTCGCAGCGTTGCTGGCCCAGGACGAGGGTGTCGTGCAGCCGCTGCTCCAGAAGGCCGGACTCAACGTCACCGCGCTGGGCGACGGCGTGGAGCGCGAACTGGCCAAGTTCCCGACCCAGAGCGGCGGTGGAGAGCCGACCCTGAGCCGGGAGCTTCATCAGGTCTTCGACCGGGCCGAGAAGGACGCCAAGGCCCTCGGCGACAGCTATGTGTCGACCGAGCATCTCCTCCTGGCACTGATCGACGAGAAAGGCACCGCGGCTCGCGACCTCGTTACCGGCGCCGGAGTCAGCGGCGACGACCTCCGCGCCGCGCTCGAGGGGGTTCGCGGCAGTCACCGCGTCACCGATCAGACCCCCGAAGAGAAGTACCAAGCCCTCGAACGCTACACCCGGAACCTCACCAACCAGGCCCGTGCCGGGAAACTCGATCCAGTCATCGGCCGGGACGAAGAAGTCCGCCGAGTCATGCAGGTTCTCTCCCGACGGACCAAGAACAACCCGGTCCTGATTGGCGAACCTGGGGTGGGCAAGACCGCCATCGTCGAGGGTCTGGCGCAGCGGATCATCTCCGGCGACGTACCCGAAAGCCTCAAGGCCAAGGAGATCATCGCGCTCGACATCGGCCAGTTGCTGGCGGGAGCCAAGTACCGGGGTGAGTTCGAAGAGCGGCTCAAATCGGTGGTCAAGGAGCTGACCGAGGCGGAAGGGCGCTACATCGTGTTCATCGACGAACTGCACACGATCGTCGGTGCCGGCGCCGCCGAGGGCGCGGTCGACGCCAGCAACATGCTGAAGCCCGCGTTGGCCCGCGGCGAGCTGCACGTCGTCGGGGCCACCACCCTGGACGAGTACCGGAAGCACGTCGAAAAGGACGCCGCGCTCGAACGCCGGTTCCAGCCGGTCCTGGTCGGCGCGCCATCCGTCGAGGACACCATCGCGATTCTCCGCGGTCTCAAGGAGAAGTATGAGGTCCATCACGGCGTGCGGATCACCGACAACGCCCTGGTGGCCGCCGCCACCTTGAGCGACCGCTACATCGGCGACCGCTTCCTTCCGGACAAGGCCATCGACCTGGTCGACGAAGCCGCCTCCCGACTTCGGATCGAGATCGACAGCATGCCGCAGGAAATCGACGAGGTGGAACGGAAGATCCTCCAGCTCGAAATCCAGCGGCAGGCCCTGCTCAAGGAAAAGGACAAGGCCGGCGTCGAGCGTCGGGAGGGGGTCGAGAAGGAAATCGCCGAACTCAAGGAGAAATCCGGCGGCATGAAGGCGCAGTGGCAGGCGGAAAAAGCCGCCATTTCACTGCTGCAGTCCAAGAAGGCCGAGGTCGAGCAGTTGCGGGGCGAGGTCGATCAGGTCTCCCGTCGGGGCGACCTGCAGAAGGCGGCCGAGCTGCGCTACGGACGGATCCCCCAACTCGAGCAGGAGATTGTCCGCGAAGAAGGCCGACTGGCCTCGATCCAGAGTCAGGCCAAGTACCTGAAGGAGGAGGTCGGGTACGAGGATATCGCGGAGATCGTCGCCCGATGGACTGGAATCCCGGTCACCCGGATGCTCGAGTCCGAACGGGACCGCCTGATCAAGCTGGAGGGCGAGCTGGCCCGCCGGGTGGTGGGACAGGAAGAGGCCGTGACCGCCGTGGCCAACGCGGTCCGCCGCAGCCGGGCGGGCCTGCAGGATCCCAATCGGCCGACCGGCTCGTTCATCTTCCTCGGCCCCACCGGTGTCGGCAAGACCGAAACGGCGCGAGCCCTCGCGGAGTTTCTCTTCGACGACGAGCGGGCCATGGTTCGGCTCGATATGTCGGAGTACATGGAAAAGCATTCGGTGGCGCGGATGATCGGGGCGCCGCCCGGCTACGTCGGGTACGAGGAAGGCGGCCAGCTGACCGAAGCGGTCCGCCGCCGTCCCTACAGCGTGGTCCTCTTCGACGAAATCGAGAAGGCCCACCCGGACGTCTTCAACGCGCTGCTCCAGGTGCTCGATGACGGACGGCTGACGGATAGTCAGGGTCGGGTGGTCGACTTCCGAAACACCGTGGTGATCATGACGTCGAACATCGGCAGCCATCTCATCGTCGACGCCGGCGCGGTGGTGGGGACGGCCGGGTGGGCCGGCGTCGAAGACCGGGTCCGCGTCGAGTTGCGGCACCATTTCCGACCCGAATTCCTGAACCGGGTCGACGACATCGTCGTCTTCCATCCGCTCTCACGCGAACATCTGACCCGGATCGTCGACATCCAGATCGGTCATCTGGCGCGGCTGGTCCGCGCCAAGGACCTCGAACTCGACGTCACCGCGGCCGCGCGGGAACTGCTCGCGGCCCGTGGCTACGACCCGGTGTTCGGCGCCCGCCCGCTCAAGCGGGTCATCCAACGCCTCCTCCAGAATCCGATCGCCGCGGCGCTCCTCGAGGGGGTCTACCAGCCGGGCGACACCGTGATGGTCGACGCACGCGACGGCAACCTGACCATCGGGCGTCAGGACGGCGGTCGGCAGCAGGCGGCGAGTGCCTGAGGTTCTTCGCGTCGACGACGCGTTGCCGATGCGGTGGGCGCTCGATCAGGCCGAGCGGGCCGCCGCCGTTGGGGAAGTGCCCGTGGGGGCCGTCGTGGTGCGCCAGGGTCGCGTGGTGGCCGAGGCCCACAACGAGACGATCCGGCGACGCGACCCCACCGCGCACGCCGAGTTGTTGGTCATTCAGCGGGCGCTGGAAAGTCTCGGCACCGATCGCCTCGTCGATGCCACTCTTTATGTCACCCTCGAGCCCTGCGCCCAGTGCGCCGGTGCCATCGTGCTCAGCAAGGTCGGGCGGGTGGTGTTCGGCGCCTGGGATGACAAGGCCGGCATGGGCGGATCCGTCGGCGACGTGCTCCGCCACCCGCGTCTGAACCATCGACCGGAAGTGATCGGTGGGGTATTGGCGGCCCAGTGTGGCAGCATCCTGTCCCGGTTCTTTGCGGAACGACGCGACGCCTGATTCCCCGCCGGCGGCACCCAAGACCCGCCGGCCCGGGTGGATTCCCGGAACCGGTTGGTACAGATTCCCGCCTCAGTGACACTGCCTCGAGGGTCCATGCGCCAACTCGTCTCCGTTCTGCTCCTCAGCATCGTGCCCGCGAGCGTTGTCGCCCAGGCGGCCCGCCCCGGCACCGACGCCATCCTCTCCAGCCTCGACGCCAAGAGTCCGACCTACGGGGCAGTGGCCCGGAAGATCTGGCAGTTCGCCGAGGTCGGCTATCAGGAAACCCGCAGCAGCGCCTTGCTCCAGGAGCAACTCCGGGCCGCCGGTTTTTCGGTCGAGGCGGGCGTTGCGGACATCCCCACCGCGTTCGTCGCGTCGTGGGGGAGCGGCAAACCCGTCATCGCGATCCTGGGCGAGTACGATGCGCTGCCCGGTCTGTCCCAGGACGCCGTCCCGACCCGGAAGATCCTGCTCGACGGCGGCCCGGGACACGGCTGCGGCCACCATCTATTCGGCACGTCGTCGGCCGCCGCGGCGATTGCCGTCAAGGAGTGGCTTACGAAACAGGGGAAGTG
>CADEGB010000294.1:0-2053 GCA_902826755.1 uncultured Gemmatimonadota bacterium | reverse complement strand
GTGCGGGCCGGACTGTTCCGGGACGTCGATGCCGTGGTGGCCTGGCACCCCGGCGACGGCAACCAGGTCAGCCGCTCCACTAGTCTGGCCAACATCTCGGCCAAGTTCCGGTTCCACGGCCTCAGTGCCCACGCGGCGGCAGCCCCGGAGCAGGGGCGTTCCGCGCTCGACGGGGTCGAGGCCATGAACACCATGGTCAACTTGATGCGCGAGCACGTCCCGCAGGAAACCAGGATCCACTACATCATCACCAATGGCGGCAAAGCGCCAAACGTGGTACCCGATTTCGCCGAGGTGTACTACTACGCCCGCCACAGCGATATGCGGATTCTCGACGGCATCTGGACCCGCCTCGTCGATGCGGGCAAGGGGGCAGCCCTCGGCACCGGTACCCGGGTCGAGATGGAACTGGTGAACTCGGTCTACAACATCCTGCCGAACGACTATCTCGCCGATCTCGCCCAACAGGCGCTCGACCGGGTCGGTGGGGTCCGCTACACCCCTGACGAGCGCCAGTTCGCCGAGACAATCCGGGCCACCCTGACCGGCGCCGTACCGCCCCTCGGCACCGAGGAGAAGGTCCTGCCGGCCGAAGTGGGCGTCTCCAGCGGATCGACCGACGTGGGCGACGTCAGCTGGGTCGTGCCGACCGTCCAGGTCAGCACCGCCACGTGGGTACCGGGCACCCCCGCGCACAGCTGGCAGGCGGTGGCAGCCGGCGGGATGTCGATCGGCGAAAAGGGCATGATGGTGGCGGCCAAAGCCATGGCCCTGACCACGGTCGAGCTGTTCAGCGACCCCCGCCACCTGACGGCCGCGCGGGCCGAGTTGGAGAAACGCTTGGCTGGGTTCGTGTATCGAAGCCGAATCGGCGATCGGAAGCCCCCGCTGGACTACCGGAAGTAAGGCCTCGGGGCTACCGCTAACCCCCGTCCTGGCTTTATCTTATCGCGCGCTTGAGGACAGGTGTCCGAGTGGCTGAAGGAGCCGGTCTCGAAAACCGGTATACCGGCAACGGTATCGAGGGTTCGAATCCCTCCCTGTCCGTGGTCTAACCCAGGTGGCAACGATGGTCCAGGTTCCCGGCCCGACGGAATGCTCGCTGATCGGGTTCTGCGGCGAAACCGCCCAGGTGGGCCCCCCCGCCGGCCTGATGTATCTGGCGGCGGGTCTGGTCTTGGCAGGATTCTGGGGGCTCTGGAACGAGCGGAAGAGGCCCCGGTAGGGAATCAAGGCGGAGGCGGAGGCAGAGCGGGCGGTCCGAACGGGCCGCCCGTTTCGTTTCCCGTCAGGGCTGTTGGCGGACGTTCCGGCGGAGCGCGTTCAGATCCAGCAGCGGCGTCCCGCCTTCCGTCGGGACCAGGACGACGAGGTTGTTCGACGTTTTCATGTCGTGGAGGACTTCGAGGTACTGTTTCATCAACGCCTCCGGCGTCAGCGTCTGATTCAGCAGGCGCTGCTGTTCGGACTGGAGCCGAGCCACTTCGACCCGGTGCTTTTCCGTCTGGATCTGCTGCTCCTGGGCGATTTTCGCGTTGATCGCGTTGACGACCTGCTCGGGCGGCTGGAGGTTGCGGAGGAAGAACGCCGTGATCGTGGCGATCCGGAACGGCTCACCGCCGGTACGCGGCGTCGTCACCAGCGCACTGTCCACTTCGGCCTTCATGACCGTGGCGATCTGGCTCCGATCCGCGATCTCGTTGATCGAAAAGCGCGACATCCCATCTCGAACGCCGTTGCGGATCGCGTTGAGGACCATGGTGCGGATCTGCTCTTCGGCCCCGATCTCGACGAAAATCCGGGGAGCGGCCATCGGGTCGATCTGCCACCGAACGGCGGCGTCGACCGTCATCCCCATCTGCTCGCTCGACAACGCCGCCATCTGCTCGACCTGTTCCTGCGCCGGCGGGAACTGTTCCTCCCTGGTGGAATACCGTTCCACCTCGGACCACGGCGGCACGAACCGGAATCCCGGAAGCAGGGGAGTCTCCGACACGGATCCGAAGGCATGCTGGACCCCGACGGTGCCAGCATCGATGACTTTGACGCTCGA
>CADEGB010000293.1 GCA_902826755.1 uncultured Gemmatimonadota bacterium | reverse complement strand
GGTATTTGACGGGGGCGACGATCCCGTTGATTTCCGCGCTCGAATCCGGCCGGTCGAACGCCCGCCCGACGCCGAACCAGACCCGCTGGCCGATCGGATCGGTGCCAGGTCAGAAGCGGCGCGCCGCGGACTCGCTGATGACGACGACACGAGGATGGCCGGCCCGGTCTTGATCGGAAAACACCCGGCCGCGGACGATCGGAATGCCGAGAGTGCGGAAATGGTCGGGCCCGACGTAGTGCCGGAGCACCGCCGATGCCTGACCCGGGCCTGGCTCGGGCTGACCGACGATTCGAAGCGTGGTGCTCGCGCTCCCACTCACCGGCGCGCCTCCGTCTACGCTGGCCGACACGACGCCGGGAACCGTGGCGATCGAGGTCAGCATCCGCTCGATGAACGCGGCGGCCGCGACTGGAGAGGGATCGGTTTCCGCCGGCTGCAGAGTGAACGTCAGCACCCGACCGGGGTCGACGCCGAGCGGCGTGCGTCGGATCCGCGAAAAGCTCTCGATCATCAAGCCGCCCACCGCCAGCAGTAACACCGCCAGGCCGGCTTCGACGGCCACGATCGCGCCCCGCGCCGTTGGTCGCCGGAGTGCGAGACCGGAGGCCGGGGCGCTCCGGGCGCCGTCGCGGAGGTGGGCGGTCAGGTTGCCGCGGACGGTGGCGACCGCGGGTGCCCAGGCCACCAGCGCCACGGTTGCCACCGTCACCCCGAGCCAGGCGACGACCGTCCGCCACCCGAAGTCCGGATCCGAAAACCCGGCGATCGCCCCATAGAAATTTCGCGGTCCCCAGGCATTCATCGGGATCGCCACGGTGCTTGCCACCCAGGCCAGCGCCAGGCCGGCCAGCGCCCCGGTCAGCACCAGAATCGCCCCCTGAGTCAGGTACCTCCGGAAGAGGGCCCCCGTGCTGCTCCCGAGCGAGGCTCGGACCGCCGCCTCCCGTCGCTGCGTCAGGGCGCGTCCCAGCAACAGGCTGGTCGCGTTGGCGCAGGCCAGCAGGTAGAGCACCACCACCGCGCCGAGGAGCAACTGCATCGCGCGACGCAGGTCCGCGGGGATTCGGGCTTGGCTGAGCGGGGTGGCGGTGGCGCTCACCACCGAGGTCGAGTCGTCATCGACCGACGGCAGTGCCCTGGCAATGGCCGGCATGACCGCGGCGAGTTCGGTCCGCAGGCTGGTCAGGGTGGTGCCGCCGGGGAGCCGGCTCACGAGGCTGATGAAGTTCTGGTCGGTGGTCAGGTAGCCGTCGTAGCTGATCGACGGGGCCATCATGGTCGGGATCCAGAACTGGGCGGCGTCGGAGAGGCCCCGGAAACCCTCGGGCATGACGCCGATGATCTTGAGCGGGTGCCGGTTGATTTCGATGGTGCGCCCGACGACGGCGGCGGCACCGCCGAATCGGCGGTGCCAGAGGTCGTGGCTCAGGACGGCAACTGGATTGGTGCCGGGCACCCGATCCTCGGCCTGACTGAATCCGCGCCCGAGGGCGGGTACCGCGCCGAGCAGGTCGAAGTACTCGGGTGAGACGACCTCGCCACGGAGGGCTTCGGTCAGGTCGGTACCGGTCAGGCTCACATCGGTCGTGGTGAAGTTGGCGAGCCGGGTCTCCGGTCGGAGCGAGGTGCGGAGGCGCTGGATGCGGGGGTACGACCATCGCTCGGCGCGCCCGGCGTCGGACGCGGTGCGGCGGGTGCTGACGAGGATGACGAGGTCGTCGGCGGCGCGGAACGGCGGGTCACGCCAGAGGGCTGCGTCAGCAACGCCGAGGGTGGTGGTCAGCGCCCCAACCCCGAGGGCGATGGTGGCCGCGCAGGCAATGGCCAAGCCGCGCGCCTGGAGGATCCAACGAACCATGGGGGGAGCCGGCATCCGGGGAAATTGATCCCAGTTTGATGCCGGCCGCACCTCCCGGGTTTATCGGTCGCGCATCAGCTCGACGGCGGGGTCAATCCCATCATCCGGATGTAGGTGATCAGGTTGCCGTAGTGCAAGTTGCTGTGATTGATGTTGGCAAAGAGCGGGGGCAGAGCCCCTTTGGCGTAGGCCGAATTGCAGAGCGCCGTGGCCTGCGTCAACTTGGCGGAGACGGTGGCCTTGTCGGTGGCGCCCTTCTCGATCGGGTCAGCCCATTCGACCCTGTTCCCGGCGGCCCGATTGCAGTAGAACGTGTACGAGTCGGCCACGTGGGCCACCATCTGCCCGAAGGTCCGGACGGTGGCCACCGGCTGGTAGGCCCACTTGTCGGCCGGCACCGCCTCGGCGGCCTTGGTGATCCACCCGCTCACTTCGGCAAAGCCGGCCTTGGCGATGGCGGCGGGGTCGGCGCTCGGTTGGGCCAGCGCGGGCGCGGCCACCAGGAGGCCGAGCAGGGGGAAGGCGGCAATGCGCATCGGTCGTGCTCCAAGTTCGGGGTGATGTCTACCCGAACGGAACTATGGGCTCGGGGTTTCAGCGCCGAGGCGGCTAGCGGTTCTTGACCAGAGCCTGCTGCGCTTCGAGCAGCGAGAGCCGGCGCTCGACGACACGGCCCCGGCGGCCGGCGAGGTCGGCGTCCCGACTGGCCCAGTCGACCCGCGCTTCGAGGGTCTTTTTCTCGAGGTCGGCCAGGACCGCCGCGTCGGCGACGTCCAGGCGCCGGCGGGCCAGTTGGTACTCGAGGTCGAGGGCTCTGGTGGCCGCCACGGCCGCCTCGGCTTCGGCGCGGGCTTCCTCCATCTCGGCGGTTCGGAGGTCGCGGCGCCGTTCCATGACTGATCGCTGCCGTTCGATCCGCTTTTTTTCCGCCTCCGCCACCACCTTGTCGGGCTCGTTCTTGCCGTCTTTGGCGGTCTTGATCCGGGCGTCGACCGCCGCCAGCGCGGCCTTGATCTGTTCGACCTGGTCTTCCATTTCGGCCAGCCGGAGCCGGGCGGTTCCTGCCCGGGCGTCGGCGTCGCCGCGGAGGCGGGCGTAGCTCTCCCGTTCCGCGCGGATGGTGTCGAGGGTCCTGGCGGGGAGGACGTTTTCGGTGGAATCCCATCGGGCGGTCGTCTGGCCGGCCGCGGGCACGGCGGTTCCGATCAGGGCGGCCACGAGCGCCAGGGGCGCGGCGAATCTGGGCATTCGGGTCGTACTCGGTCGTTTCGGGGGAGGGAAGAATACCGTCCGGCTCCCCTCCCCGCCAACCGCGGCTCGACTAGGGGAAGCGAATCTTCACCGGCGCGTTGAAGCGCTGGTTGATGGTCCCGAGTTCACCGCCGAAGTTGAAGGCTCCCCAGCACCAGGTGCCATCCGCCGCCCGGCCGCAGGTGAAGCTGCCTCCGGACAGGGCGGTAAAGTGGCGGCCGCCGTGGACCGCCACCGGCGTGGCTTGGTCCTGGCGGCCGGTCGGGCCGCGCGGCGGCGTGCCGTCTCCGTTTCGACCGTGAATGCCCCAGCACCAGGCGGTCTGATCGCTGGCCAGGGCGCAGGTTCCGTCGGACTGGCCCGCGATGGCGGTGAAGGTCCGGGGGCTGACGACCTTGACCGGACTGGTTCGGGTGGCCGTCGAGCCGTCGCCGAGTTGCCCGAAGGTGTTCCGCCCCCAGCACCAGACCTCGCCATCGGCCTCGAGGCCGCAGAAGTGGGAGAGCCCGCCGGTCAGGGCCGTGAACACCTGGCCGGATGCCACCCGCGCGGGAATGGTCTGGTCGCCGAAGCACCAGGTCTCCCCGGTGGCCGTGAGGCCGCAGGCGGTCGTCGAGCCTAACGCCAGGTCGGTGAACGCCGGGACCGAGGTGACCTGCACCGGCGTCAGGTGGGTCGTGGTGGGATTGCCGTTGCCGAAGCTGCCGTAGCCCCAGCACCAGGCCGTTCCCGCCGCCTCGAGGCCGCAGCTGAAGGTGGGGAGTCCGCCGAGTCCGCCGATTTTCCCAGCGTAGATCTTGACGAATGTCTTCCCGCCGCTCACCTCCACGGGGGTGGCCTTGTCAATCGTGGTGCCGTCGCCGAGTTGCCCGTACCGGTTCTCGCCCCAGCAATGGGCCTTTCCCGCCAGATCGAGCCCGCAGGCGCGGTGGCCACCCACCGAGAGGGCCTGGAACGTGTGTCCGCCGAGGACCGGCTGCGGAACCGGCTGGTTGGCGGACTTGACGCCGTCGCCGCGCTGCCCGAATTCGCCGCCCCCCCAACACCAGGCGGCGCCGGAGGTGCGGAGCAGGCAGGCGTGGTTGTTTCCGGATCCGGGCTGCCCGACCACCAGGGGGTACGCGGGCACCACGGTGAGCGACACGCCGGACTGGTAGCCGTCGACCAAGGCGCTGATCAGCACCGACCCGAGTCCCACGCCGCTCACGATCCCGTCTGACGAGACCGTGGCCCGGGTCGGGTCGAGGCTCGTATAGACCACCGGCCTGCCGGCCAGGTAGGCGCCGGTGGCATCTTGCGGCCAGGTGGTCAGCGCCACGGTGTTGCCCAACTCCACCTCGCCGTCGCCGGGCTCGACCAGGGCTGTCGACACGTCGGAGGTCGTGACGGATACGGTCACCACCGTGGTGCCGGACACTCCCTCCGCCGTGGCGGAGATCGTGGCCGTGCCGGGGGTGAGTGCCGTCACCTCGCCTGTCTGGGCCACCGAGGCCACCGCGGCGTTGCTGCTGGCCCAGACGATGGTGCGGTACTGGGAACTGAGCGCGGCGCCGCTCGAGTCCTTGAGCGTGGGGGTGAGCGTGACCTTCTGCCCCGCTGGGACCGACGGCGTGGCTGGCGCGATGGTGATGGCCTTGACCGGGATCAGGGCCACCACCACCTCGGCCGTGGAGCTGCGGTCGTAGTAAATCGAATCCACGTAGACGTCGAACTGGGTTGGCTTGCCGTAATCGTAGCTGCCGAGGTAGCAGGGTTCCTCGCACTCGATCCATTGACGGACACCGACGTTCACGAGGTACGGTCCGCCGGGAATAGCGCCACTGATGAGCCCGGTGCTGGTGATCGGGGCCCCCGAAGCGGAGGTCCAACTCGTCTCCACCGGCTCCGTCAACGGTTCGCCGTACGAATCGAGCACCCGCCGGTCGAGTTGCAGCGTCTGCCCGAAGAACACGGTTGGGTGGGCCGGGATCACCGCGACTTCGTTCACCACGGGGATGCCCCAGATGCCGTAGGAGCTGAAGGAACTCGTCGTGGCCCGGATGGTCCGGCTCGGGTTACCGGCACTGCTGCCGGGGAGTGGCACCCACCGCCCGTTGGTGTAGCGACTCAACCGCATCCGGGCCTGGTTGGTGTCGATATCCGTGGTCTGGTACTTGATCTCGAGGGTGACAGGCTGCGTAAAGGTGGTGCCGCTCGGGCCAAGTTCGTAGACCGTGTTGGCCACGAGCCCGGCCGGTGACGGGGGTGCCGTGATCGGTGTGATCGAGATCGGCGTGGCCGCGCTCAGCGCCCCGGCCGGGATGGTCAGCTTGGCGTTGCCGCCCGCGCCGATGACGGTGCCGCCGGCCGGCCCAATCAGGGCGCCCTCGACGACCGTGATTCGGGCCGAGGCGCTCCGGCCCTCGCTGGTGGCGGTGATGTCCGCCGACCCCGGGGCGACGGCAGAAACCAGGCCGTCGGTCGATACCGTGGCCACGCCAGCGGCGCTCGATTGCCACGACACCGACCGGCCCGAGAGCGCGTTGCCGGCCGCATCCCTCGGCGTGGCCGTCAGGGTCACGGTCTGCTGGGGGACCAGGGACGCCGTATCGCGACTCAGCGTCACCGTCGCGACCGCCGCCGGCGGCGGGGGCGGCGGGGGCGGCGGCGGGTTGGGTGACGAAGTGGAGCCGCCGCAGCCAAGGGAGCCGGAGACGAGCAGGACGGACAGGGGCCAGGCGCGACGCATATCGGCGATCCGGAAAAGGGGTCTCCTCCGTCGCGCGCAATCCGGTCCCGGATCGGCTCACCCCGGGATCGCCAAACCCCTGGTCATCCCCCCGGCTCCGGCGGCGGGGTGCGGGCAAAGCCGGTGGCCTCCTCGAAGGCGTGCCCCAGCTGGAGGACCCCCCAGTCGTCCCGGTCCCGCCCGACGAGC
>CADEGB010000292.1 GCA_902826755.1 uncultured Gemmatimonadota bacterium | reverse complement strand
CCCGTGTGCGTGCAGTGGCGATCGGCATCAGCGACTCTCCTGGTTCGGCGCCCGCGAACCATCCTCATTCGAGACTATCGCGCTGTATACACGTTGTCAACACACCGGACCGACCACGAGTCGTCCGCCGACACGGGACGCCGTGGCGATGTGCGCCGCTCAGTTGCCGCTCGTCTGCTTCCTCACCATCTTCCTGCCGAGCCACACGGCGT
Organism: uncultured Gemmatimonadota bacterium; assembly: GCA_902826755.1. Lineage (GTDB taxonomy): Bacteria > Gemmatimonadota > Gemmatimonadetes > Gemmatimonadales > GWC2-71-9 > SHZU01. The sequence goes on along the minus strand of CADEGB010000292.1, from coordinate 5,826 downwards.
TGCCGAGCGAGAGCAGCGCCAGCACGATGGCGGCTCCAGAGATTCCAGCCACGCCGGCGCCGAGCGCCGCAAGCGGCGTGAACGCCCACGCTCCCAGCTGATCGCCGGCGCGGTAGACCACCGTGTCGATGAACGTCTTGGCCTTGTAGCGATCTGTGGGTGAGACCACGGTGAACAGCATCTCGCGCGCGGGCCTCGCCACGGCGAAGTTGCCGGCGCGGCGCAGCACCTGGAACGCCATCAGGACGCCGACGGTCGGCATCGCGCCGAGAATCGCGAAGCCCACGACGCTCAGGATCGGCAGCATCGCGAGGCCGGCCGTGACGCCGAACTTCTGCACGAACCAGCCCGTGGCGAAGAGCTCGGTCACGAGCGCCACGATGTTGACCGCGAAGTCGATGCTGGCGAAGAACTCGGTGCGCGCGACGCGGTCCGGAATCGCGCCGTCGACGATCGCCGCCTGCTGGAAGTACAGGAACGTCGTCAGCACCGTGAAGAACAGCATGTTGAGTGTGACGTTCACGAGATACGGGTCGGTGAGCGCCCGGCGCATGCCGTCCCACATCGAGCCGCCGATGAGCGCCTCACCCTCGTCGCCGACCTCGGGAAGCGCTACCGAGGTGCCCTGCTCGGCGTGCGCCTGTGCCGCCGCGGCGGCTGCCACGGCCCGTCGCATCACGAAGAGCCGCGTCGCCGCGAACGCCGCGACTTCGAGGAACGCCGCCGACACGAGCAGCAGGTTCGCGGGACCCATGGCACCGACGAGCCGGCCCGTGATGGCGGCGCCGGTGATGCCGCCGAGCGTGCCGCCGGCGCCGATGAACCCGAACAGGCGCTTGCCCTGCGCCGGGGTGAACACGTCGGCCATCACCGACCAGAAGATGGCGACGACGAACATGTTGAAGATTGAGGTCCAGATGAAGAACGCGCGGCCGAGCCAGACGCTCTGCAGCCCCGGCCCCCACGTGAGGGCGGCGAAGAACACGACGAGGTTGAGCGCGAAGAAGCGGTAGCCCCAGCCGACGAATCGCGCGCGCGGCATGCGCGCCATCGTCGTCGTTCCGCGCGACGCCGCGAAATCGAAGATGGCCGCGATCCAGTCCTCGGGTGCGCGCATCGAACTTTGCGAGCCGGGGCTGCGCGCGCGCGAGCAACGGCTGAAAGAGATCCTGGCAGCCGAGCCCGGCGAAGTGGTCCATCCATTCGACGATGCACGGATCATCGCGGGGCAGGGCACGGCCGTGCTGGAGTTGCTCGCGGAGGTTCCCGGCCTCGAGGTGATCAGCACACCGGTCGGCGGAGGCGGGCTCATCACGGGCAGCGCGCTGGCCGCGAAGGCGATGGTGCCCGGTATCCGCGTGATCGGCGCGGAGCCCGAGCAGGCGGACGACGCGTACCAATCGCTCCGCGCCGGCGAGCGGCGCGAGGTCCGCCAGCCGGACACGATCGCGGACGGACTGCGCGGCTTCATCGGCGTGCGCAACTTCGCGCTGCTGCAATCGCATGTCGACGACGTGGTGACGGTGAGCGAGGCGGAGATCGTCGCCGCCATGAAGATCGTGCTCTGCGACCTCAAACTGCTGATCGAGCCGTCTTCGGGGGTCGCGGTCGCGGCGGCTCTGAAGGGCGCTCTCGGTGAGCCGGGCCAGCGAGTCGGCACCCCGGGCATCGCCGACCGCAAGCCGCCATTCGCCAGCGGTGACCAGTGGCAACGCGAAGAGCGACTGCGTCGGGCCCGACTCCCGGTAGAGCGCGGCGAGTTCGCCCTCCAGGAGCCGGGCAGCCCCGCCCCGATCGCCACCGGCCTCGAGCAGCATGGCCCGCACCATGGCGGCCGTGGCCCGGCGGCCGCGGAGACCGGTGGGCAAGGCCGTCGCGGCCGCCCGAGCCTCGGCCAAACGACCCTGCCCGATCCGGATCTGAGACTGAACCGACGGGAGCCAGTTCACGAGCACCGGGAGTCGCGGCGCTCCCTCTCCGGCAGCCCGTGAAACCCAGTAGTCCGCGGAGTCGAGGTCGCCCATGCGGAGCTTGTTGTGCCCGTACAAGAACGCGATCAAGAGGGGAACGCGGCGGGTACCGGCCGCGGCTTCCTGGCGCCGGATCAGGGCTCCGAGCAACGAATCCGCGGTGCGATACTCCCCGAGGTCCGCCAGCGCGCGTTCCGCGAAAGAAACCAGGTTCGGGAACTTGCCCGTGTTCGTCAACCCGGCGGCTTCGATCTCGTCCAACAGGCTCAGCTGGTACGGGAGGCCTTCCCGGGGCCGCCCGGCCAGCCGAAGCATGTCGGACAGCGTCACGACGATCGTGGCCCGATAGATGGCGAGGCCGCCGGAGTCCACGACGGCAAGGGCCTTCCGAAGCAGCGTCACCGCCGAGTCCGGGTTGCCGAGGGCGTGGGCACCCTTCGCTTCGGCTTCGAGGCAAAGGGCGCGCAGGGTGGGATCGGTGGCCCCCTGAATCCGACCAAGAGCCGTCCGGGCCTGGGCGAGTTCGATCGGAATGGAGTCCATCACATCGGCGGCCCAGAACGTCGACGCCCGCATGCAACTGGCCGCGGCGTCCTGGGTGTGCTGCCCGGCTTCCCGGGCGATGGTCCGCGCTCTGGCCCGCATGGCCAGGTCCGCCTCGGCGTTGCCCGCCTCGAAGAAGGCTCCCGCCAGGTCGAGCAGCACCTCGGCCACCAGCCACGGCTCTCCTCGGAACTGTTGGACCAGGACCTCCTCCGCCAGCGCGATCCGCTCGGTGAGCGTCAGCGGCTGCCCATCCGCCCCGCGGTTGTCTCCCGCGAGCACCGTCTGGAGCTGCGAGAACGCCGCGGCCCGACGCGAGCCGGCGACCGCCAGGTCTCGCTGCTCGGTGGCGCGCCGGGCCTGCGCCACCGAGAAGGCGGTGGCCCCGATCAGGACCGCCGCGATCAACGCCGCCGCGGCCACGCCGACCCGATTCCGGCGAACGAACTTCCCGACCCGATACCCCAGCGAGTCCGGCCGGGCACTCACCGGCTGGTGCTGGAGGAAGCGCCGGAGATCGTCGGCCAGCGTGGTGACCGTCTGATACCGTTCCCCCGGCTCCTTCCGAAGCGCCTTGAGGAGGATCGTGTCGAGGTCACCCAAGCCAAGTCGCTTCGGTTCCGCCTCGAGCACCGCCCGAACGCTCTCGGCCGCCGTGGTGCTCGCGCCGCGGGTCGGGTGCCGCCCCGACACGAGGAGATAGAGCAGCACGCCGAGGGCATACACGTCCGTGGCGGTGGTGATCGGGTGACCCTTGATCTGTTCGGGCGCGGCGTAGTCCGGGGTCAGCGCGCTCCCGGCTTCAGCCGTGAGCGCGGTCCGCTCGTCCTCGCCATCGCCCTGGAGCAGCTTGGCGATGCCGAAGTCGAGCAACTTGACCTGGCCCTCGGCGGTGACCAGGATGTTCGACGGCTTGAGATCGCGATGGACGATCAGGTTGGCGTGCGCATGGGCCACCGCGTCGAGCACCTGGAGGACCAGCCGAAGCCGGTCGTCGCGGGAGAGTTGGGCCGACTCGGCGTATTCGTCGATTCGCTGGCCGTCGACGTACTCGAGGACCAGATACGGTTGCCCCGAGGCAGCCACGCCGGCATCGAGGAGCCGGGCAATGGCGGGATGGGCCAGCCGCGCCAGTGCCGTCCCCTCGCGCCGGAACCGCTCCTGGCCCGCCTCGCTCATCAGCGCCAGGCTCATGAGCTTCACCGCCGCCTGTCCCTCGTATCGTCCGTCAGTCCGGCGACCGAGCCAGACTGAGCCCATGCCGCCCTGACCGAGGGGTCGAACCAGGGTGTATTGCCCCACCTCGAGTCCCTCGAGCGTGGCGATCGGCCTGACGGCTCGGGGTTCGACCAGAAAGCCGCGCCGATCGGCAAGGGAGTCTGCCGAGAGGAGGACCTTGAGCGCGGCGGCGACCTCGGGAGAGGTGGTGGTGAGCTGGTCGAGCCAGCCGTCCCGCTCCTCCGCCGAGAGTTCCAGCGCCCGGTCGAGGAGCGGCCCGAGTTCGGGCCAGAGGGCGCGGTCGAAGGCCGCCATGGGTCAGCCGGGGTGGATGGTCATGAGCAGAATCTACCGCGAGACGAGTCCCCGACGCGGCGGGCCGCGGAACCAGTGTCGAACCCAGTCGATCCGATGCCGCCGACCGAGCCAGGCAGCCACCAACTCACCCACCTGGCCCAGCGCGCCAGACTCGTCGAAGGTGTGACCGGCTCCCCGAACGACCCGAAGCGAGACCGGCCCGGCCAGGTGACCGGCGGCCGCGCGATTGGCGCGGACGGTGGCGACGTCACGCTCGCCAACGACGAGCAACGCCGGCGCGCGGACGCTCGCCAGGTGGCACGGGGCGAGGTCGATCCGGCCGCCACGGGCCACCACGCCGGCCACGTTGTCGGGGAGGGCCGCACCGACACCCATCGCGGCCGCGGCGCCGGTGCTGGCGCCGAACAGAACCACGCGGTGCGAGCCCGGGATTCCCTCGGCCAGGCACCAACGGGTAGCCGCGAGCAGTCGCCCCGTGATGAGCCTAACGTCGAACCGGAACGCCCCGTCCCCGTCCGCCAGCCGCTCGGCGGGCAGGAGGAGATCGAGGCGGAGCGTGGCCCATCCGGCGAGTCGAAGCCGCGCCGCGAGGTATCGGTTCCGATAACTCCCGCGGCTGCTGCCACCGCCGTGGGCAAAGATCACGAGCCCCCGCGCCGAGACCGGTCCGCCGTAGTCACCCGCCAGCCGGCCTGACGGCGAGTCCCCGGTGGGGATCGCAACCTCGCGCTCGGGATCGACCGGCGACGGCTCGGTCCCGAAGTCCGTTCCTTGCGGCCCGCCGCCCAGGAGGTGGCGGACCTGGGCGTCGTCCGTCGGGGCAAAATTGTCGTACGCGGCCGACACGGTCGGAAACGGCTCGGGCGTGTTGAGGGCCACGATCGCGTCGAAGTGGGCCGCCACGTCGTTTGTTCCATCCCGCGAGGCCACCGGCACGGCCGCGATCAGGCGCGCTGGCCCGAGGCGCCGAAGCGCGATGCCGGCGGCCCGGAGCGTGGCGCCACTGGCGAGGCCGTCGTCCACCACGATGACCGTCCGCCCCGCGAGGTCCGGGAGCGGTCGACCGTCTCGATACCGGCGCAGGCGGCGCGCGAGTTCGGCCCGTTCCCGGTCGACAATGGGGGCCGTAACCGTGCTGGGCAGGCCGATGAACCGATGGACACCATCGACGACCGGAGCGCCGCCGCCCTCGGCGACGGCACCGAACGCCACTTCCTCGATGCCCGGAACGCCGAGCTTCCGGGCAACGAACACATCGAGCGGAGCGCCGAGGGCCTGGGCCACCGGGGCCGCGACGGCCACTCCGCCTCGCGCCATCCCGAGGACCACGACGCCGGCACCCTCGGCCAAAGGGCGGAGCGCCTCCGCCAAGGCCACGCCGGCGGCGTGCCGGTCACGAAAGCGCAGCGGCGACACGCCGGTCGGGTTCCGTCAGTTGGCGGCGAGCTTGGTCGACAGACCGCCCTGCGGGGTCGCGGCTTCCAGGTTCTGGCGGGCCCGAGCGGCCTCGGCGGCCTCATCCCGCTCTTGGGGGCCGGTGAGGCTGCTGCCGCAACCGGTGAGGGCCACGGCGGCGGTGACGAGCGCAATGAGCTTCTTCATGGGGTGCTCCACTGAGTAGTGAGACGGGTCGCGGCGCCCGATGGGTGCCGCCAATCAGAAGAGCGGAGCGAGCCGCCCGATCCCGACATCGAGCGGTTGGGGGCAGGCGGCGCGGTGGGTGGGACGGGACAGGCGGGCCTATTTGTGTAGTCCACTACACAAATAGGGTCGGCGG
>CADEGB010000291.1 GCA_902826755.1 uncultured Gemmatimonadota bacterium | reverse complement strand
TCAGGCCCTGGAACGACCGGGCCTCGAATCGTTGCGCCATCCCGGTGGCGGGCAGGGCCGCGAGGAGCGCGGCGGCCAACCCGAGCCGCCGCGCCGATCTCCGGCCCCGAGCGATCATGGTCGCGACCCGCCGGTCAGTCGGTCGCGGTCGGCTTCGATCCGTGCCGGACGAACCAGTGACGAAGATAGGCCTGCGTCCTCAGGAAGTTGGACGGCTTCGAGCTGGTCCCGTGCCATTCCTCGTTGAACCGGATCATCGCGCTCGGCACCTTCCGGAGCTTGAGCGCCATGTAGAACTCCTCGGTCTGCGGCATCGGGGTCCGGAGATCCTTGACGCCGGTCATCAGCATCGTCGGCGTCTTGACGTTGCCGACGTACATGAGGGGCGACCGGCGAAGATGCTCGCTCGGATCCTCCCAGGGCAACTTGGCGAAGTTCCGGTACCACGACGCGCCGTCGGTCGTGCCCACGAACGAGAGCCAGTTGGTCACCGGACAGTTGGCCGAGGCCGCCGCGAAGCGATCGGTGTGGCCGACGATCCAGGACGTCAGCACGCCGCCGCCGCTGCAGCCGTAGACGAACAGGTTCTTGGGGTCGATGTAGCCCCGACCGATGACCGTATCGACCCCCGCCATCAGGTCGTCGAAATCCTTGCCCGGATAGGCATTCTTGATGGCGTTCCCGAACGCGCTCCCGTAGCCGGTCGATCCGCGGGGATTGGTGAACAGGACGACGTAGTCGTTGGCGGCGTGCTCCTGCCAGCCGAAGTTGAAGCCGACGCCGTACATCGAGTGGGGCCCCCCGTGGATCGAGAGCATCAGCGGATACTTCCGCTTCGGATCGAACTGAGGCGGTTTGACGATCCACCCCTGGATCCGCATCCCGTCGACGGACGGATACCAGACCTCCTCGATGGAGGCGAGTTCCTTGCCCGCAAAGAGGTCGTCGTTGACTCGGGTCAGCTGGGTCAGCTGCTGCGGCCGGGCCACGTTGAACAGCACGACGTCGTTCGGCTGTTGCCAGCCGGAAATGTTCGCCACCGCGCCGCCGATCTTCCCGATTCCGTTCACACCGAGCCGATGTTGGCCCTTCGTGACCCCCCGCACCGCGCCTCCCGCGGCCTTCTCTTTCATTGGATCGCGCGACCCCTCGTTCTCCACCGCGAAGTAGATCCCGCTCCCGTCCGCCGCCCATATGAGGCCCTGCGGTGAGCGGTCGAGCGTCGGCGTCAGCACCCGCGGGTTCGAACCGTCGGCGTTCATGAGATAGAGCTTCGAATCGACCCAGGTGTCGGTGGTCGCGTCGAAACCGGTGTAGGCGATCAACCGCCCGTCGGGTGAGACCGCCGGCTGCCCGTCCGGGCCCGGCCGTCGAGTCAGCTGGGTCACCTGCCGCGTAGCAACGTCGAGTCGATAGATCTCGCTTTCGCGCCACTGCCAGTCGGCGTCCTCGGCCCGGAGCCCGCTGAATACCAGAGCCCGTCCGTCCGGCGTCCACTCGGCGGCCCCATGGTTGTAGGGCCCCTCCGTCAGTTGCCGGGCGGTTCCGCCGTCCGCTCCGACCACGAAAAGCTGCTGGAACCCCTGATCGCTGAAGCCCTCGCGGTCCCGCCGATAGTTCAGCTTCTCGACGATGTACGGCGCTTCGGTCCACTTGGCGCCGGCCGGGGGCGCGGGCAGGTCGGCCACCCGCCACTGCTCCTTCATCGGCACCATCATCCGGAACGCGATCGACTTCCCGTCGGGCGCCCACTCGAGATCGGACGGACTCTGCGAAACCCGGGTTACCTGGGTCACCGCGCCTTCAGCGTCCATCCACCGCACGAAGATCTGCGCCCCCGACGGCTGCCCCTCCGCCACGAACGCGATCCGGGTCCCGTCCGGCGACCAGCGCGCGCCCCCGCCCTTGAGCAGGAACCGATGCTTGGCCCCGTCCGAGGCGACGATCCAGAGATTGTTGTCCCACCGATCGTTGATCTTGTCGATGGTGCGGCGGGTGTAGATGACTTGCTTGCCGTCGGGGGAAAGCCGGGGATCCTGGGCGTCCTCGAACTCGAGGTAGTCCTGGAGCTTGAGCCGCTCCCGGGTCTGGGCAGATGCCAGCGAGAGCGGCATGACGCCGATCGACAACGCCAGGACGAGATGACTCGACCGCACGGGAACCTCCGGGGCGCATGATGGTTCAGACGAGGGACACCTGCCCCTCTACGATACCACCGGGAGCCCCCTCCGCCCTAGACCCGCCCCCGGCTCCGGATGACCGACGTGGCCCGCTCGATCAGGATCCGCCGGTCCACCTTGTGAGTCGTTGCCACCGGAATGGTGGGCACGAAGATCACCGCGCGCGGGTGGGCGTAGGCGGCCCCTTCCCGGAGGGCAAACTGGCGGATTTCCTCCTCGGTCGGCGCCGAGCCGGGGGTCGAGACCACGAACGCGACCGGAATCTGTCCCTTGATCTCGTCGCTGACCGGGACGACCGCCGCCTGGGCCACGCTGGGATGCCGTTCGAGCAGCTTCTCGACCTCGCCCGGATAGACGTTCTCCCCCCCGCAGACGAACATGTCGTCCGCCCGCCCTACGAAGTAGAAGAACCCGTCCGGGTCGTGACGCATGACGTCGCCGGTGTCGTACCAGCCGTCCCGCAGCTTCTCGGCCGTGGCGGTGGCCAGGTTGAGATAGCCGGGCATCAACGCCGGTGTCCGCAGCTGGAGCACCCCCTGTTCGGGTGAGGGACCGCCGACCAGCCGCCACTCGATGTCCGGAAAGGGATATCCGAGCGCCAGGGGCGGCCGCTCCAGCCCGGCGGGATGCACGCCGAACGCGCAGGGACCCGCCTCGGTGGTTCCGTAGCCGTTGAGAACCACCGCCCCCGGGAAAATCGCTTTGACCCGGTCGAGCAGCGCGTCGGTCAGTGGCGCCGACCCGATCGTGACCATCCGCACCGACGAGAGGTCGAGGGACTCGATCAAGTCTCGTTCCCTCGCAATCAGCGCGAACATGGTGGGAATGCCCGTCAGCACGGTGCACCGAAACCGCGCCACCGCCTCGAGGTACTCCCGCGCGTCGAACCTGGGGGCCGAGACGATCGTCATCTGATTCGAGAGCGCCATCATCGAGAAAAAGAGGCCGTTCTTATGGTAGGTCGGCGCCACCACCAGCGTCCGGTCCTTCCGGCCCTGCTCAGTTCCCGTGAAGTACTTGGTCAGAGCCCAAAGCTGCCCCGCATGGGGCAGCGGCACCCCCTTGGGCCGGCCCGTGGATCCCGAGGTGTAGAGGATCTTGGCGATCTCGCCGGCCACCGGAACCGTCGGCTCGAACGTCCCCCGGTCGAGCAACGCCGGATAGCTGTCGTCGTCGAAGTCGAACAGCGGGAGCCCCGCCGGCATCATGGCCCGGCGAGCCCGATCGACGAACGCCCCGCTGATGGCGGCGTCGGCGCAGATGTAGTCGATGGTGTCGCGCGGGAGCTTGTGGTTGACCGGCACAGTCACCAGACCCGCCCGCATCGTACCCAGATACGCGGCCAGGAACTCGGCCCGGTTGTCCGAAACGATCGCGATCCGCTGTCCTCGGCCAAAGCCCCGGGCAAGCAGACCGCGCGCCACGGCGTTGGCCTCGCGGATCAGGTCGTCGGTGGTCCAGACCCGTTCCGCCCGCGGATCGCGGATGTCGATGATTGCCGGATGGTCCGGCGCCTCGATGGGGAGGATGTCCCCGAGATTCACCCGTTCGAGCACGTCGCCGCCGCCCTTCACGGTCGGATCAGAACCTTGCCGACTACTTCACGGTCCTCCAGCAGGCGCTCGCCTTCGGCGGTATCCTCGAGGGGAAGGACCTGATCGATGACAGGCGCCAGCCGGCCCGCGGCGATCAGGTTCATCAACTCGGCCAGCCCCTCGGGCGTCCACCCGTTCGACCCGATCATCTCCTGCTCGTAGGTCCAGAGGTATCGGGCGTCGGTGGTGAGGTTGAACCCCGCCGTCGCGCCGCAGGTGAGGATCCGGCCGCCGACCCGAACGCACTTCTGGGTGTCGAGCCAGGTGTCGCCGCCGGTGAAGTTGACGACCACGTCCACCCCGCCGCCGCCGGTGATCCGCGGCTTGCCGAAGAGCGACCGGACCGCGTCGAGAAACTTGACCTCGGCGTAGTTGATTCCGTGATCGGCGCCGAGGGCTATCAACCGCTCGAGCTTGCCGGCCGAGCTGGCGCAAGCAACGACCTCGGCGCCGAGCAACTTGGCCAACTGCACGCAGGCCACGCCCACGCCGCCGCTGGCCCCGAGGATCAGCACCTTCTCGCCCGCCGCCACCCGGCCGCGGGTGATCATCATCCGGTGCGCGGTACCGTACGCCAGGGGCAACGACGCCGCGTCCTCGAGCGACACCCCCTCGGGAACCCGAATCAGCTGGTTGGCCGGCACCCGGCAGAACTCGGCCCGGCCGCCGTCGGCCACCTCGCCCAACATTCCGAAGTGGGTCCCGTCGCGAACGACGGGATCGACGAGGACCCGGTCGCCGACCGACCAACCGGCAACCCCCTCCCCCAGGGTCGCGATCGTGCCGGCAATGTCGGACCCGACCACCACCGGCAACGGGATCTTGATCCCCGGCATCCCCCGCCGGGTGAAAATATCGTGGAAGTTGACCGCCGTGGCCGCGACCCGAACGATCACGTCGCCGGGACCCGCCACCGGGTCGGGATAGTCGGTGCGATAGACGAGTTGACTCCGGTCGCCGTGCGCGACCGTCAGAACGGCCCTCATTGAAATCTCCTGGTGATCCGCCCTCGGCCGCTTGCCCGCCGGCACTTCGATCGATACCTTAACGTCGTTAAGGTATCAACCCGCCCGAACGGCGCAAGGGTGCCCGCGCTGACCGACTCGAGAGTTGATGAGCCCACGCCGAGCCGAACGTTCCGACGAAGAGCTGCTGGCCCGCGCCGTTCGGGTCGTGCGTCGCTACGGACCCCGCGTCACCCTGGCCCGGATCGCGGCGGACCTGGGGCTCTCGTCGGCGCGGCTGATCCAGCGGTTCGGCTCCCGGGGCCGCCTCCTCGCCGCGGTGGAGGAACGGGCGGACCGCCGGTTGCTCGAGTCGATCATGGCCGACCTCGATCGGGCTGATCCGCTCGGCGCCCTGATCGATCGACTCGCCACCGTGGCCGAGCGCAACGCCAAGCGTCTCTACCTGCTGTCCAACTCCTACTTCTACGATCCCGGCCACGCGGTAACTACCGCCGGAGTGCGGGAGGCTCGTCAGCGGATCGAGACGTTCGTCGACCGGTTCGCGGCCGTGCTCGATCGGGCCGCGGCCGCGGGACAGCTGACGCCGAACGTCGATCGCCGGGCCCTGGCCCGGGCCCTCAACGTGGCCTGGGTCGGCAGCTACAACGCGTGGGCCTATGCGCCGCTGGGATCGCTCCGCCACGAGGTGGCCCGCGATCTCGAGTTCGTGGTGGCACCGTATCGAGTCCGTCCCTCCTCCCGCCGAAAGCGATCGCGATGACGAGTCGTTGGATGACCCTCGCCCTGGTCCTGGTCACCACCGCTATTGGGATGATGGGATTCGGAGCGGTGTTTCCCTTGCTCAACCTCTGGATCCAGGATCTTGGCATCACCCGGGCCGAGGGCGGACTCCTGTCCGGATTGTGGTATCTGCCCGGCATCCTGATTTCGCTGCCGGCCGGCTGGGCCTTCGATCGATACTCGGTTCGACGGGTGCTGCGATTCTGCTGGATCCTGATCGTGGCGGGCACCGCCCTCATGGCGGTCGCACCGTCGTTCTGGGTCCTCTGCGTCGGACGGCTCCTCTTTTCGATCGGCATGAACGCCCACATGATCGGCGCGCCCAAGCTCCTGGGGCAGGTCTTTGCCGGCCGGCGCGAACTGGGGTTCGTGATGGGCGTGTACACCATGGCGTTCACCGCCGGGGTTTTTGCCGCGCTCAACCTGCTCGGCTCGGTCGGCGCCGCCGAGGGATGGCGGCCGGCCATGCGGTTGATGACCGGCCTCTCGGCCCTGGGCCTCGTCCTGATCGCGGTGGCGCCGGCC
>CADEGB010000290.1 GCA_902826755.1 uncultured Gemmatimonadota bacterium | reverse complement strand
CAGCAGTCGGCGCCGCGGACGGAGCCGGCCGCGAGGACCCGGGCGATTTCGGATGAGAGTGGCTGGTCAGGGATGACCCAGGACACCGGCACTGGGAGGCCGGCCTGGTCGACGCCTTCCCGCCGGAACGCCGCCGCGAGCTCCGCCTGCAGCAGATTGGCGGAAACCAGTTCATCGAATTCTTTGAGCCGCCGGGTCATGGCCCGGCCGCCCTTCTCGCCAAACGCGATCGCCACCAGGCACGAGGTGTCGACGTACCCGACCTTCATCAGTCTCGCTCCGACAGGAAACGGGCGAGCGCTCCCGGCCGCCGGGCGGCGGCGCGCGGCTCCGCGCTGCGGTCCGCGGGTCGGACCAGCACGCCCCGGTCGGCCAGCGCGGCGAGCCGCGCTTCGAGGCCGGAGCGGCCCGCGGCCACGGGCCGGATCTCGGCCACGGGTACGCCGTGGACGGTGACGGTGACCCGCTGTCCCTGGCGAACCCCGCGAATGATGGCCGAGAGCCGTGCCTTGGCTTCATAGAGGGAGTACGTCTTGGCCATAGAGCAATATGTTCAGACTAGTCAGACTAGTCAATCGGCCAATGTGCGTTCCCGGCACCCGGTGCCGCTGGGGCCGCTGACCTACGACCCCGAGGCGCGGGTGACCTAGGGGTCCGCCAAAACTGACGGGGGGGTGGCGGGTTCACGGTCCTCGTCCGTCAGGCGGATCCCAGCCGAGGACCAGGCGCCCCCAACCCAGCCGCACCGGGCTCTGACCGATTCCAGGCCACGTACAGCAGATTCTGTTTCGTTCGTCTATCTGATATTGCCGACGTTGCACGATTCACACGGTGGGCGCGCTGACGAGCCGCCGCTGGACGATTCTACGACGGCCAACACGACCGCCGACCATCGACCCGAACACGCCGCAACCGGGAGGACGAGGGCAATGAGCATTCGCATCATTACCGCACTCGCAGCCTTGGCGACGAGCGCTTGCGCGACCAAGGGCTACGTCACCAAGCAGATCCAGGCAGCGTCCGACTCGAGCCGCGCCGGCTGGATCGCCGGTGACACCTCGCTCCGCGGCGAGGTGACCACCCGGTTCTCCGCCGTCGACGCCAGAATCGACAGCGTCAACACCAACATCGGGACGCTTCGGCAGGACCTCAATACTCTCCGCGACGACTTCGGCGCCAAGGTGACCGCCATGGAGAAAGGGATGCAGTTCGCGTTCCCCGTCACCTTCGCGTTCGATGACGCCGAGGTTCGGACCGAAGCGCGGGCCGCGCTCGATCGGTTCGTCCAGGTCATCAACAAGCACTATGCCGGATCGATCGTGACCGTCGAAGGGTTCGCCGATCCCGCCGGCTCCGCCGCGTACAACCGCCGGCTTTCGGAGGATCGGGCCGAGAGCGTGATCGAGTATCTCCGCTCCGCCGGCATCTCCGGCGTCACCCTCCGCCCGGTCGGTCTCGGCGAAACGCGCCCCGTGGTCGACGGTGCGTCCCGCGATATGCCCGGCGCCGAGTCGAATCGGCGAGTGGTCTTCGTGGTCGAGTCGACCGGCCAGGTGGCGACCGACGGCAACTGACGACGCGTCATCACGACCGCGGCCGGGTGGCTCGTCATCCGGCCGCACTCGCATTCGTGATCAGGTCAATTGGGGCGCCACCAGGGCAGGCCGAGGCGCCAACTGGTCCAAGAGGGGAACCCCAGGTGCCCAGTCCTTAGCCTCGACTACGACCCCCCGGAATTTCCGGAACTCGTCCGCAGCGTTGGATTGAGCGGCGGCGTTCGGCCTCACCGGATGTCGGTCTGGAGCGCCCGGAGCCGGGCGCGAGCCCTGACGAGGTCCGGCAGGGTCGAGTCCCCGTTCCGCCACCGGTCGACGAACTCGCTGTAGGCCGTCCTCGCCAAGGCCAGGTCGCCCATGGCTTCCGCCAACTCGCCAATCCGGAGTGAGGCGAGGACCCACTCCTCCTGGCCCTCGAAGCCCCAATTCCACACTTCCCGCGCGGCCTGAAATGCCGCGAGGGCCGAGTCGGGTCGGCCGATCGCGGCGTAGGCCTCGCCGCGGAGGAACGGCCAGAGGGCGGTGGAGACCATGCCCGACGGCGAGACCGGATCGAGCAGGTCGAGCGCCTGACGATGACGCCCGTTGCCGGCCTCGATCCGGGCGAGCAGGCGTCGATGATACGCCGAGTCCGTCGACGTGCCGCCGAGTTGGGCCGCGAGGAGCCGCGCCACCTCGGCGGCTTCGGCCGGGCGGCCCAGCTCGAGATACTCGACGGCCACGTGTTCGTAGTAGAGCGGCTCGAACGTCCGGCCGCGAAGGAGCCGGCGGGCCTCGTCGAGCCGCGCGCGGGCCAAGGCTGGCTCGCCCATGCCGATCAACGACTTGGCGCTGAGCGTCAGATTCCGGACCAGGCTCACCGCGGCATCGGTGCCGCGGGCCAGGAGGGCCGCCTGATCGAACAGGGCCACCGCGTCGCGGTAGCGGCCCTGGTAGAGCGCGAGATAGCCGGACGAGCGGTATCCCCGCATCCGCTGCACGGCGTCCCGCCGCTCCCGCATCCGGCCAAACGCGGAATCGGCGGCCGCCGGTTGGTCGAGCCGGATCAACAACCCGCCGAACTCGTGATTGATGTTGTCGCGGGTCAACGCCATCGAGTCGATCCGTTCGGCCTGGCGATACGCCGCGAGGGCCGAGTCGTAGCGTTGTTCGATCGTGAGGCACGAGGCGAGGTTGATCCAGGCCGGAACGAACCGCGGCGCCATCGCCAGCGTCCGCTCCAGCGCCGGGATGGCGGCGGGACAGTCCCCGTTCTGGAACAGCATGGTTCCCAGGCCGTACAGCGTGGTCGGGCTCGGATATCGATCCGCCATGGTCCTGGCAATGGCCCGCGCCGCCGGGATGTTGCCCGCCCGCTGGTTGACCTCACGGTCGAGTCGAAGCCGCTCTCGTTCACCGAGTCGATGCCCGAACCGTTGGGCGGTCGCGAGATAGGCCCGGCCCGAGGCGGGGTCGTTCGCGGCGGTGAAACTGTATGCCGAGAGCGAGAGGTAGGCCATCGCGAAGGTCGAGTCGTGCTCGATGGCGCGGAGCCAATGTTCCCGCGCCTCGGTCCAGGCGCTCCGGGTCCAGGCCCACTCCCCATCGCTCCAGGCCTGAAGCGCGTCGAGCGAATTGGTGCTGAGGCTCGGCAGCGAGTCGTCGGCCTCGATGGTCGCTTCGAGTTCGCCGAGGGCCCGGCGGATCGACCCGGTCAATCGGTCAAGTCCCTGTAACAGGTGCGCGCGATCGTCGGCCCGAGCCTCGAAGGCCCGAAGGTCGCGTCCCGTGGCGGAGGCGACGATCCGTCCCACCAGCCGAAAGGCCGAGTCGACTCGAATCACGCCAATCTCGGCCACGATGGGGAGGTTCTCGCGGAGGGCCATCTCCTGGGCCAGGGCCCCGTGGACGATCGTATCGGACCGGCCCATCCGCGCGAAGGTCTCCCCGAAACGATTTCGGGTGAAGAGCCAGATCCGCGCCGACTGCTGCAGCGAGACCGCCGCCGCGGCATAGAGTGGCCTGGTCAGCTCGGCGTCCCCGGTGTCGTTGTCGATGTCGGCCAGGAGGACGCCGGTGCCGGGCGCCACCCGCGCCGCATCGGTCCATCGCCACCAGGCGAACCCGCCCAGAAGGGCCAGGGTCAGCGTCACGGCGATCGGGATCAGCCAACGACGCCACGACTTGGCGGTGGTGTGGCCGGCTTCCCGCTGATGGGCCGCGATGTCGTCCGCGGGGGCGCCCCGCTCGATGAGGATTCGGGCCGCCTGACGGTGGAGGGACTCCCGGCGGCTTGGCGGCAGCTGCGCCAGAATGGCTCGCCGGGCGGCCGCGGTCTTGATCCGGAGGGCGCCGTTCGTGGTATCGACCAGCGCGGATGCGCCTAACGCCGCCTCGCGGGCCCGGTCGAAGGTCGTGGCCGTCAATCCCGAGAGGCGCTCGGCCACGATCGGATCGGCCGCCGGACCGACGATGGCCAGGGCCTCGATCAGGGCCCGAGCGCCCGCCGGAAGCGCCGACAACAGCGCGGCCACTCGGGCCTGGAGGGCCGGAGTGGGAGGCGGAGCCAGCAACGGTCTGGTGGTCACCCACCGGCCCTCGGGTGTCGGCGCGATCGCGCCGCTTTCGACGAACGTGGTCAGCAACCCCACCAGGGCGCCGGGTGTGCCACCGGCCTCGGCTCGTGCCAGCGAGATCAACTCGGCGGTGGTGGCCGGAACGAGGGGGGCCATCGACTCGACCACGCGGGCCTGTTCGGCTTCGGTCAGGGTGGGAAGTCGGAGCCGTTCCAGGGTCGCGAACGCGGGGCCGGCCGCCGCCCATCGGTCGGGAGGCCCCGTCAGCACGAGGAGGAGACCGGGGGGACGCTGCCGGGCCACCATGGCCAAGGCCGTTAGGCTCACCGGGTCGGCCAGTGGGGCATCGTCCACCACGAGCGCCACGGGCTGCTCCGCCGCGACGTCCGTTACCAGTCGCGCAAACGCCCGATCGAGCGGCGGCGTCGGATCGGCAGCCGGCAACGCCCGAAACCGCTCTCGAAGGGCCGGCGTCACCGTCGCCAACGCCGCGAGCAGCTCGGGCGGGACCGCGGCCGTACCGGGTCGGTCCACCAGCCGGCCCACGGCGTCCGCCAGCAACGCCGGACCGCTGGTCGGTGACGCGGTCAAATCGATCACCGCCCCGGCCCGAGCCACCGCCTTGATCCGCCCGACGAAATCGGTCACCAGGCGGGTCTTTCCGAGTCCCTCGTCGCCCTCGACAACGATGGTGAGGCTCTCGCCCCGACTCGCTGCCTGCCATCCCGCTTCGAGCACGGCAAGCGATTCGTCCCGACCAATCAACGCGGGTGACAACAGGCCCCTGAGCCCCGGGCGGCCGATCGGCGCCGGGCCCGCGTCGAGGAGAGCCTGGAGCGACGGGTGGGGTTCGGTGCCGAGGTCGCGCCGACACCGCTCGACGTACGCGGCATACCGGCCGTGCGCTTCGGCTTCGCGGCGGGCCGCCATCAGCCCGGTCAGCAACCGGGACACTGCCACCTCGTCGTGCGGGAAGCGGTCACTCCATTCCGTGGCGATCCGGATCGCCGCGTCGCGATCGCCGCTCCCGGCGGCTCGGCTGGCAAGCTGGTGATAGCTGCGGACCAGCTTGGCGGTCAGGCCGGCCCGTTCGCCCTCGAGCCACGATCGCCACTCCTCGTCACCGAGATCCTCGAGTCCGTCCAGAAAGGCGCCGTTTGGCCAGAGGCCGACGGCCTCTTCCCACCGCTCCGCCCCGACATCCCGTTCGAACTCGGCCGCGTCGAGCGCCAGCGCGGGGCCGAGGCGGACCGAGTCGGCATCGGCCCGAAGCTCGTCGCCGACCACCTCCCGGATTTCGGACAGCGCGGTCCGAAGGGACCGCCGGGAGCGTGCTTCGTCAGCGCCCGGCCAAAGGAGCGCGGCTAGCGTGGCGCGGGCAACCGGCCGCGAGGCCCGCCGCGCCAGGTAGGCCAGGAGCGCAAGCTCCTTCCGCCGGCGAGGCAGCGCCGGGAGCCCGTCGCGCGTCAACTCGAGCGATCCGAGGGTCGTCAGGCGGAGCGACAACGAGATCCAAGTCCTTTACGGAAAAGCGTTTGGCGCCGGTTTGGCGGTTGCTTGGCGCGCCCGCACTAACATGGGTTCCGATCGGTGGTGGCGCCAGAGGGTGGCGCACCGCCTTACGGGAGGATGCGCGATGGCCGCGGCGGAAGATGGTCGATTCGGGTACTTCGTGGTGCAGGCGCGGGCCGATGCCGGCTGGAGCGGCGCCGCGACGGTCCGTGGGGTCATCGAGAACCTGGCCACTGGCGAACGGTGGGCGTTCGAGTCTGCCGCGGAAATGGCCGCCCTGGTTGTTGCCTGGGGCCACCCCTCCCGACCCACCTCCGCTCCCTCGAGGCACCCATGACTGTCGCTGTCTCCCGCCGCGTCCCGCTTGCGCTGGTCCTGATCGTCGCAGCGGCCTGCTCGGGTGAGTCGGCCGCGCCGAATCCTCCGCCGCCGCCCCCCGTGGCGGTGGTGGCCACCG
>CADEGB010000289.1 GCA_902826755.1 uncultured Gemmatimonadota bacterium | reverse complement strand
CGATGACGCCTTCCCGCACCTCGAGGCCGGCCACGATGTTGGTGGCGAGGATCAGGATCGCGTCGGTGGCGAGAAACGCCTCCGGGAGCGTGAGCCGGCGATTGGCGCTGTCGTCGAGCGTGCGTTCGAGCCACTGCGTGGCCGCGGTGTGGGCCGCGTTCGGCGCGAGCGAAATCACGAAACGCGCCAGGGCGTTGATCCGCTCCGCCCGCATCGGGTTCCGCTTGTAGGCCATGGCGCTCGAGCCGATCTGTTCGGACTCGAACGGCTCGAGCAGCTCGCCCTCGTGCTGGAGGAGCCGAAGGTCAGAGGCCATCTTGGACGCGGACTGGGCGATTCCGCTCAGGAGATCGAGGATCTGGGCGTCGGCTTTCCGGCTGTAGGTCTGGCCGGTGACGGGGAACGATTCGTCGAAGCCGAGCTTCCTGGTGACGAGCCGATCGAGGTCGCGGACCTTGGCGTGGTCGCCGCCGAACAGTTCGAGGAACGAAGCCTGCGTGCCAGTGGTCCCTTTGCAGCCGCGGGCCCGCAGGGTCTGGAGCCGATGGAGCAGATCCTCGATGTCGAGGGCAAAATCCTGGGCCCAGAGGGTGGCCCGCTTCCCGACGGTGGTCAACTGCGCCGGCTGGAAGTGAGTGTAGGCCAGACACGGGAGGCAGGCGTGGCGTTCGGCAAAGGTGCCTAACGATCGTCCCAGGGCGGTCAGCCGGCCGAGGAGGAGCCGAAGGGCGTCCCGGATCACGATCAGATCGGCGTTGTCGGTGACGAACGCGCTGGTGGCGCCGAGGTGGAGGTACGCCTTGGCCTCGGGGGCCTGGTCGCCGAGGGCGTGGACGTGGGCCATCACGTCGTGTCGGAATCGGCGCTCGTACTGTGCCGCCGCCGCCAGATCGCAATCGTCGAGGTGGGCGCCGATGGCCGCGACCGCCTCGGCCGGAATCGGGAGCCCGAGTTCCCGCTCGGCCTCGGCCAGGGCAAGCCAGATCCGCCGCCAGCGGCCGATCTTGTGCCGCTCGCTCCAGAGCGCCTGCATGGCCGGCGAGGCATAGCGGGCGCCGAGCGGCGACTGATAGCGGGCGTCGGTCATCGGAACGAGAGATCCACGTAAGAGGGCGAACCCGCCCGTTCGAAGAAAATCCGGAACATCCGGTTCGAGCCCATCGACTCGAGCAGGCTGGCCATCTGCGACGCGGTCCGTACCGGGGTCTGATTGACCTGGAGGATCACGTCGCCGGCCCGGAGTCCGGTGGCGCGGCTCACTTCGTCGGTGATCCGGAAGACCAGCGCGCCCCGATCGGTGCGGAGGCCACGTTCCGCCTGGACGCCGGCGGTGACGGTGATCAGCTCGAGGCCCTTGATGACGCTGACCTTGGCGGCCGCCACGCTGGGCAGGTCGTCGGTGACGATCCGGCGACTCTCGGTGGCTCCCGTCGGGCCCCGCTTGAACTTGAGCGAGACGGCATCGCCGACGTGGAGGTCGAGCTTGACCGCTTCCCAGTCGAGGTAGTTCCGAAGGCGTCGCCCGTTGGCTTCCACCAGCACGGCGCCGGTTTCGATCCCCGCCCGAGCGGCGGGTCCGCCTTCGGCCACGTCCACCACCTGGACCCCGCCGGCCCGCTTCCAGTCCCGCATGGTGTTGGCGTCGCCCACCGTGAGGCCGGTCCAGGCCCGACGGACGTTGCCGCTCTTGACGATCTCATCCGCCACCCGGAGCGCCCGCTCGATCGGAATGGCGAACCCGATCCCGACCGACCCGCCGGTGCTGGTGAAGATGAACGAGTTGACCCCGATGACCTCCCCGGCGGAATTGGTGAGCGGTCCGCCGGAGTTGCCGGGATTGATCGACGCGTCGGTCTGGATCATGTCGAGGTAGATCCCCGACTGATTGGCGTTCGGGACGACGTTCCGCCCGGTGGCGCTGATGACGCCAGCGGTGACGGTGGGCTGGGCATCGCCGAGGAGGTAGGTGTACGGATTGCCGAGGGCCACCACCCACTCGCCGATCATGAGGTCGGCGCTCCGGCCGATGGCCGCCGCCGGGAGATCCCGATCCACCTTGAGCACGGCGATGTCGGTGGTCGGATCGGCGCCGAGCAGCCGGGCGGGGAGGTCGGCCCCGTCGGCCAGGGAGACCGTGATGGAATCGGCGCCGTCGACGACGTGCTGGTTGGTGATGATGATCCCGCCCGGTCGAATCACGAAACCGGTGCCGTAGCCCTGGACCAGCCGTTCGGTGGTCTGGGGTACGAAGAAGGAGAAGAAGTCGAACGGGTCGCTGGCCGGCACCCGCCGGCGGGAGAGCACGCTGATCGAGAGGACCGACCCGGAGGCACGGGCCGCGGCGTCGACGATGGCGGTCCGCCGGGAACTGGTGATGCCCTGCGCTTGGGTCTGGGCGGGCCGTTGGGCGCTGGCCTGATCGACCAGCGGTCCCTCGGCCCGTGAACTGCAGGCAACCGAAAGGGCCGCGAGGCCGAGAGCCGAGATCAGGAGTCGAGAGGAGGTGCGAACCATTCGTCCGGATACACCGCCGCGATGAAGTAGAGCCCCTCGGCCGGGGCTGGCGGACTGGTGCGGATGCCGTCCGCCTTGGTCAGGAGCCGGTCGAGATCGTCGACCGGACGCCGATGGAGCGCCACGTCCACCATGGTTCCAACCAGCATCCGAACCATGTGGTGGAGGAACCGATCGGCGCGGATGGAAAAAGCCAATCCGTGTCCGTCGGGTCGTTCCGTCCAGGCCGCTTCCCGGATGTCGCACCGGGTGTGGGGCCGTTCCGAGCGCCGAACCGAGAGCGCCTGGAAGTCATGCGTCCCGAGGATCCGGCCGGCCGCGTCAGCCAGGGCGGCGGGATCGAGCGGGACGCCTAACGCCCACTCCCAACGGCGCCGGAAGGGCGATCGGCAGAGCCGGTCGGTGCCGATCAGGTACCGGTACCGCCGTTCGGTGGCCGACCGCCGGGCGTGGAATCCGGGGCGGGCCTCCCGCACCGAGGTGACGAAACAGTCCCGGGGCACCAGGGCGTTGAGGGCCCGCTCTAACGCATCCGGGGTCCATCGATCGGGCAGGGCAAAGCTCGCCCCCATTCCCAAAGCGTGGACCCCGGCGTCGGTACGCCCCGCCGCGTGCACGCGCACCGGATGGCCCGCGAGCCGCTCGAGGACAGCCTCGAACTCGGATTGCACCGCGCGTCCTTCTCGTTGCCGCTGCCACCCGATGAAGTCGGTTCCGTCGAACTGGAGCGTCGCGAGAAACGTCCGCGGCATCGTGACCCGAATTTAGCGAGATCGAAGGGCGAATGGGAGGCGCGAAACCCGGCGGGATCGGCTGTGGAGCAGAACGGAGGGGCCGGGCCCGACCGGATCCGACGCCGGCCGGGCGGGAGGGGGCTTCGGAGACTATTGGAACCGGCGAATGACCCCGACCACCACCCCCTGGATCATCACGTCCGACTCGGCGAAGCGGAGGGGCTGCATGGCCGGGTTCGAGGGCTGAAGCCGGACCCATCCGCCCGACTCCCGGTAGTATCGCTTGACCGTGGCCTCGGCACCGTTGACGAGCGCGATGACCATTTCGCCATTGTCGGCCGCCTGGCGGCCGTGGACGACCACGAAGTCGCCGTCGACGATATGGTCGTCGATCATCGAATTGCCCCGGACCTTGAGGGCATAATTCGGCCCGCGGCGGCTCAGCATCTGGTCCGGAACGGTCAGGGTTTCCCCGTGGACGACCGCCTCGATCGGGGCGCCGGCGGCGACCAGGCCGAGCAGCGGGATTTCGGTGGCGCCGGCCGTGCCCTTGGGCGGAAGCACCTCGATGGACCGACTCTCATTGTAGGTCCGCCGGATGTACCCCTTCCGTTCCAGATTGGTCAGGTGCTCGTGGACCGTGGCCAGGGACTGGAACGCGAAATGCTCGGCAATCTCCTCGAAGCTGGGCGCGTAGCCGTTGCTCCGGATGTGTGACTCGAGATAGCTCAGGATTTCGCGCTGCCGTTTGGTGAGCGCCATGGGATCTCCTGTCTGGGTTGGTCCGGGGCTGACCCGAACTAACGCCAAAGTACCCGAATGGGGACCGAAGCGCAAGCTGGAGATCGTTGCGGCAGTTCAACTTGGCGGGGTTATACTTGAAACGCTTCCGTTCGGGTGGGGGTGGGGACCACCGCCCGAACCAGGGTTGGAGATCCGTTTTCCGGGGGACCGACTGACCGGCGATGCTCACGCCGCGGGGGCGCTCGACCTCCCGCTGCCACCGACGCAGGTCGAGGAACTGATCCGCACCATCGTCAAGGCGGTGCGGGCGTTTCAGATGTACCTCCCGAATAACCCCGTCTACCAGCGGTCGATCGACTCCCTCCGGGCGGCCTTCAACCCGATCTGGTCGTCGGTGCCCGACCTCGTCATCCGAGTGGTCGAGACCGACCTCGTCTGGGGGGAAACGGTCGTCTACCACCAGGCCACGAAGTCGGAGAGTTTTGCCTGGATGTTGTACAAGGATGGGCTGCGGGTCCTCACGTTCCATCCTGGGGTCGAAGACGAGGAGATCGCCATTTTCCTCCAGACGGTGGTCCGGGCCCGGCTGCTGGCGGCCGACGCCGGCGACGACCTCCTGACCCTCCTCTGGGAGCACGACTTTGCCCACCTCGAATACCGATTCGCCGAGATCATCACCGAGACCCTGACCGTCCTGGATCCCCAGGCGGTCGACATGGGGGTCGGGACCGACCCCTACCAGCAGGTCCAGACCCAGCAGAAGGTCCGCGACGAACTGGGCGTCGTCGGGCCGGGGATGGTGGACCTCGACGAGTTCGATTCGACCCTCTACTTCCTCGACGAAGTCGAGATCAACGCCCTCAAGCAACAGGTCGACGAGGAGTACAATCGCGACATCCGGGGCGCCTCCCTCTCCGCGATCCTCGACATCTTCGAACTCCAGCCGGCGACCGCGATTCGCGAGGAAGTCATCTCCATCCTCGAATCGATCTTTCCGAACCTGCTCACCCGGGGCGAGTTCCGGACGGTTGCCTGGTTGCTCCGGGAGTTTCGACTGATCGGGAGCCGGGTGGCCGCCATCGACGCCACCATTCGGCAGAAGCTCGATTCGTTCGAGAACCGCCTGAGCGAGCCGGGGATTCTGGCCCAGATGCTCCAGGCGGTCGAGGAGGCTGTCGGCACCGTCCGCGACGAGGACATGGCCGAGTTGCTGAAGGAGCTCCGGGTCCCGGCCCTCGAGCCGCTCCTGGTCCATCTGGTCCAGGTCAAGAACGAGCGGGCTCGCCGGATTCTGGAGGATGCGGCCGACCGGATTGCCCGGGGGCATGCGGACGATTTCCTGGCCCTGTTGCGGCGCCGGGACTCGCCCGCTTTGGTGGGCGCCGTGGCGGTGTGTCGCCGGGTCGGGCTGCCACAGGCGGTGGCTCCGCTGGGCGACCTGGTCGGGCACCGCGACCCGGCCGTCCGCCAGGCCGCCATCGAAGCGCTCGGCGGGCGCGGGACGCCGGGGGCCCTTTCGCTGCTGGAGCGGGCGGTCGACGACGCTGACCGGAACGTCCGGCTGGCGGCGATCAGCATCGTCGCCGCCCGGGGGTACAAGGGCGCGCTCAAACGGCTCGAGGCGGTGGTCCAGGGGAAGGGTCCCAACGAACTGGAGCGGGCCGAAAAGCGCCAGTTCTTCGAGGCCTACGCGGCCGTGGCCGGACCGGGCGGCCTCAGCCTCCTGGCTGACATCCTCGAGCCCAAGGGGCTCTTCCGGCGGAAGGAAAACGCGGAAACCCGGACCTGCGCCGCCTACGCGATTTCCCGGATCAAGACCGAACCGGCGCGTGCCGTCCTCGAGCGGGCCACGGCCGACAAGGAACTGTCGGTCCGCAACGCCGCCGTCAGGGCCCTCCGGGAGTGGAGCGAATGACCGAGCATCCGCACCGTCCACCGGGCGCCGAACCGGGCAACGAGGCCTTCATCCGGGCCTCGGGCCGCGGCATCCTGATCACGTTTCACTCCGTCCTTCGGTCCGTCAAGCTCTCTCCAGTCGAGAACGCCACGTTCCAGATGGCACTCGACCAATTACCTGTGACGGTACGTCGATTCGACTAAGCCGACA
>CADEGB010000288.1 GCA_902826755.1 uncultured Gemmatimonadota bacterium | reverse complement strand
CGGGCCTTCTCGGCCATCGCGGTGGTGACCCCGACCATGGTCGGGGTCCGGGAACGAGCCGGCGAAGGGGCCGAACGGGCCTGGAGCGCGGCCGTGTCCGGCGACTACTTCGACGTGCTGGGCACCAGGGCCGTTCACGGGCGGACGTTTCGGCCCGAGGAAGAAGGGCGGGCCGCGCCGGTGGCCGTTCTGAGCCATCAGTACTGGACTCGTCGGTTTGGCGCCGATCCCGGCATCGTGGGCCGCCGGCTGGCCATCAACGGTCAGTCGTACGACGTCATCGGCGTGATGCCGAACCGGTTTGGCGGCAGTTACGTCGGGCTCGACTTCGACCTCTATCTCCTGGTCACCACGCTCCCCACCATCGTCGGCCGACAGGTGGAGGATCGGGGTTCGATGTTCCTCGAGGGAATTGCCCGGCTCAAGCCCGGCGTCAGTCTGGCGGACGCGGCCCGAGACATGGAGCGCGTCGGCCGAGAGCTGGATCTCGTCTATCCCGACCTGGCCAATACGGCCGTGGTCACCCCGCTCGATGGGCAGGGCGCTCCCTCGACGATGAAGCCGATCTTTGGCGCGCTGCTGGTGGTGACGGGGCTGGTGCTCCTGATCGCCTGCGCCAACGTGGCCAATCTCCTGTTGGCCCGGGCCACGGGCCGGACCAAGGAGTTCGGTCTTCGGATGGCGCTCGGCGCGGGGCGGGCCCGCCTGATTCGGCAGTTGTTGGTCGAGAGCGGAGTCCTGGCGCTCGGTGGTGGTCTCGTGGGAATCTGGCTTGCCTTGCTGGGCCGGGGCGCGTTGTTCCGGCTGGTTCCGCCGGTCCCGTTCCCGGTGGCGCTGGACTTCGTGATGAACGGCCGGGTCGTCGCCTTCGCGCTGGTGCTCTCGGCCGCGGCGGTGATGATCTTCGGCCTCTGGCCGGCGCTTCGGGCTTCACGACCCGATCTCGTGGCGGTGCTCAAGGCACTTCCGACCGGGTCGCGGGGGCGGGCGGGGGTCCGTACCGCGCTGGTGGCCGGCCAGATGGCCCTCGCGGTGGTGTCGCTCGTCACCGCGGGCCTCTTCCTCCGGGCCATCGAAAGGTCCCGGCGGATCGATCCCGGGTTCCGGGATCCCGCCACCCTGCTGCTGCTCGGAACCGACCTCAACATGGCTGGATTGAACGACTCCACCGGTCGGGAGACGATCGATCGACTCCTGGCCAGGATCCGGTCCGCGCCCGGGGTTTTGGCCGCGGCCGCCGGCACCTACGTGCCGCTCGGCTGGTCATGTTGCAGCACCGCCCGCTCGACCATCGAGGGATACGCGCCCGAGCCGGACGAGAACATGTCGATCGTGTACAGCCGCGTCAGTGACGGCTACTTCGAAACGATGGGGATTCCTGTCCTGGCCGGTCGGGGCATTACCGCCGCCGATCAGGCTGGCTCGACCCCGGTCGTCGTGGTCAACGAGGCCTTTGTGAAGCGTTACTGGGCCGGTCGCGATCCGATCGGGCGGAAGATCCGGCAGGGTGGACGCGACCACACCGTCGTCGGTCTGGTTCGGGATGGCCGCTATCGATCGCTGACGGAGCCGGCGTTCCCGCTCGTCTACCGGGCGCTCGATCAGAGCTATGACCAGGCCCCCGTCATCCACGTTCGGGTCGCCGCCAATCCGACGGCGCTGATCGCCACGCTCCGTGCGGAGTTCCTGGCCGTGAACCCCGACTTGTCGCTGCTCGATCCCCGGACGATGCGCCAGCACATGCAGCAGTCGACGATCGGCCAGGAGATCGGCTCGCGCACGTTGACGGTGTTCGGCGGGGTGGCGCTGTTCCTGGCCGGCATCGGGATCTACGGCGTGATGGCCTACCTGGTCGGGCAGCGGACCCGGGAGATCGGGGTGCGCGTGGCGCTCGGGGCCGCCAGTTCGAGCGTGGCGGGAATGGTGCTTCGAGATGGGCTCCGGATCACGGTGATCGGCGCCGCCATTGGTGGCGTCGCGGCGCTCGGCGCCGGCCGGCTCCTCCAGGGTCTTCTCCTCGGGGTCAGTCCGGCGGATCCGGTCACCTTCGCCCTCGTCTCCGTGTTGTTGGTTGCCGTCGTCGCGGCCGCGTGCCTGGTGCCGGCCCGCCGGGCTGCTCGGATCGATCCCGTCATCGCTCTCAAAGCCGACTAGTCGAGGTTCCATGCGAGATCTGCGGATCGCCCTCCGGGGCCTGTTGCGGTCGCCCGGTTTCACGGCGGTGGTGGTGCTGTCTCTCGGGCTCGGGATCGGGGCCGCGACCACCGCGTACCATTGGACCGATGCCTTCGTCCTCCACCCGCTCCCCGCCGTGGCCGAGTCGGATCGGCTGGTCTCCGTGTTCACGCGCGGACCGGGTGGCGCCGAGTGGTCGCTCTCCTATCCCCGTTTCCGTCAGTGGCGGGAGGCCGCGGCCGGGACCGTTGACGTCGCGCTCTACCGGGCGGAGGCGCTCAGCCTTCGAACCGAAGGAACGGTCCCGGAGCGGCTCTGGGGGGACATGGTGTCGGGGAACTACTTCGACCTTCTCGGCGTCCGGGCCCTGTCCGGGCGGACGCTCACGATGGAGGACGAACGGCAGGCGGCCCAAGTGGTGGTCCTCTCCGAGCGCTACTGGGCCCGCCGGTTTCAACGCGATCCCGGCGTGCTCGGACGACAGGTCACCATCAACGGCAACGGCTTCACGGTGGTCGGCGTCGTTCCCGCCAAGTTCGGCGGCGCCATGGCTGGCGTGGCGCTCGATGCCTGGGTGCCCGTCACGACCAGGCCGGTGCTCGATCCGGGCAACACCTCTTTGACGGTCGACGGCTGGCAGTGGCTCGAGGGCGTGGCCCGACCCGCCAAGGGAATGACCTTCGAGCAGGCCCGGGCCGCGCTCGAGGACGCGAGCCGCCGAGTGTCGCAGTCGCTCGGCGAGACGACGCCGACCTTGGCCGGGGTTCGGCCACTCAGTGAAGCCGGCGCCGGCAAGTTCTTGGGTCCGCTTTTCCACACCCTGCTCGGCCTGGCCGGCATCATTCTGCTGATTGCCTGCGCCAACATCGCCAACCTGCTCCTGGTTCGCGGCACCCGGCGCGCCAAGGAAATCGGCCTCCGCCTGGCGCTCGGAGCCGATCGAGGGAAGATCGTGCGGCAATTGCTCACCGAGAGCCTGCTTCTGGCGGTGGCCGGCGGGGCCCTTGGTCTCCTGTTGGCGTTTTGGGGTCGGGGACTGTTGATGGCCATCATGCCGGCGCTCCCGTTCCCGGTGAGCCTGACCAGCGACGTCAGTCTTCGCGTCGTCGCGATGACCGTGTTGGTGACCGCAGGGACGGCACTCCTGGTCGGGCTCCTGCCCGCCCTCCGCGCGTCGAGCCCGGCCCTCGTGTCCGCCATCAAGGACGAGCGGTTACCGGGGTCCGGACGGTCGCTGCTCCGGAGCGGTCTGGTGGTGACTCAGGTGGCGCTGTCGTTGACCGCGCTGGTATCGGCAGGCCTCTTCCTCCGCAGCCTGACCAGCGCCCGCTCCGCCGACCCGGGGTTTCGCGATCCCGCGAGCCTGCTCGTCGTCAGCACCGATTTCCGGCTGGCGGGCCTGGCCGATTCCGCCGCCCGGATTCAGTTCGATGCCCTGATGGCCCGGATTCGGGCGGTGCCAGGGGTCGAGCTGGCGGGAACCACCAGTGACCTTCCGGTGAGTCTCGGCGGCCACAGTTCCAACTCCGCCGCCCCGGAAGGGTACGAGCCGGGCAAGGACGAGAACACCTCCATCGAGTACGCCAAGGTCAGCGACGGCTACTTCGAGACCATGGCCATCCCCGTCATCAAGGGCAGGTCCTTCCAGCCGAGCGACCGCCCCGGGGCGTCCCTGGCCATCATGGTCAACGAAGCCTTCGTCAAGCGCTACTGGCCGAATCGGGAGCCGATCGGGGGCCGGATCCGGACGGCGGGAGCGGACTGGACGGTCGTCGGCGTGGTGGGCAACGTGGTGATGGAGCGGTTCGGCGAACCCGCCACACCCTACATGTACTACCCGAACGGACAACGGTTCGACCCCGAGATGCGGATCGTGGTCCGGACCCAGGGCAACCCGAAAGCCATGGTCGAGCCAGTCCGCGAAGCGATGCGGGCCGTCAATCCCGACCTGCCGATGCTCGACCCGTTGACGATGACCGAGAACATGGCCGGCGCCCTCTTCGTCCAGTCGACCGGCGCCACCCTCCTCGGCGGGCTTGGTCTCGTGGCGCTCGGTCTTGCCGCCCTCGGCCTCTACGGTGTCCTCGCGTTCTCGGTCAGCCAACGGACCCGGGAGATCGGGATCCGGATGGCCCTCGGCTCGGTGGCGCGGGACATCGTGACCCTGGTGGTCCGCCAGGCCGCGCGGCTCGTCCTGATCGGGATCGTGGTTGGCGCGCTCCTCGCCTTTGCGGTCGGCAACCTGCTCCGCAGTCAGCTGTTCGGCGTCCAGCCCGCCGATCCCCTGACCTTCGGCGCGGTGGTCGGACTGCTGGCCGCGGTCGGTCTGGCCGCCGCGGCCCTCCCGGCGCGGAGGGCGGCGCGCGTCGACCCGGTCGTGACCCTGAAATCGGAGTGAACCCGGCGGCGTCCGCCGCCTTCGCCTCGCACCCGGTCCGCTGGTTGCCTTGCGGACCGATTGGAATACTTTGACCCCATGATCCGACTCGCCAACATCGAGAAGTTCTTTCAGACCGGTCCGACCCGGACCTTCGTCCTCCGCCAGGTCAACCTGGACATCCGGCAGGGCGAGTTCGTCACCATCATGGGCCCCTCGGGCGCCGGGAAGTCGACCATGCTCGGCATCCTCGGCATGCTCGACGCCACCTGGACCGGCGAGTTCTACTTTCTCGACGAACCGGTGCACGCCCTCAAGCAGAAGCACCGGGCCGAACTCAACAAGCAGTACATCGGGTTCGTGTTCCAGCAATACCACCTGATCGACAGTCTGACGGTCTACGAGAACATCGAGACGCCGCTCACCTATCGCGACTACGGCCGCTCCGAACGCCAGTCGATGGTGGCGGATATCCTCGACCGGTTCCAGATCGTGGGCAAGAAGGACCTCTTCCCGAACCAGCTGTCCGGCGGCCAACAGCAGCTGGTCGGGGTGGCCCGCGCGGTCGTGGCCAAGCCGAAACTGATCCTGGCCGACGAACCCACCGGCAACCTCCATTCCGACCAGGCCCGCGAGATCATGGAGCTGTTCACCCGGCTCAATAAAGAGGGCACCACCATCATCCAGGTCACCCACTCCCGGGAAAACGCCCAGTACGGCAACCGGATCATCCAACTCAAGGATGGCTGGGTGGTCGGCGAAGAGCGGGTCCGATGACGGAGGGACGGCCGGTCGTCCTGATCGCCGACGATCAGCCGGACGTGGTGGAGGCGCTCCGCCTCCTCCTCAAGGCCGAGGGGTTCCTGACGCTCACGGCCCACGTGCCCGAAGGCGTCATGGCGCAGTTGGAGCGGACCGCGGTCGACGCCGCCCTGATCGACCTCAACTACACCCGCGACACCACCTCCGGCCGCGAAGGGCTCGATCTCCTCTCCCGGATCCGGGCGCTCGACCCGACCCTCCCGGTCATCGTGATGACCGCCTGGGGCAGCGTCGACAAGGCGGTCGAGGCCATGCGGATCGGGGCCCGGGACTTCATCGAGAAGCCATGGGACAACGCCCGCCTCCTCACCACCCTCAAGACGCAGATTGAGCTGGCCCGGGCCCTCCGAGCCGCCAATCGGCTCGAGCAGGAAAACCGCCTCCTCCGCCGGGAAGGTTTTCCGGAGCTGATCGCCGACTCGCAGGCCATGCGGCCCATCATTCAGGTCATGGAACGCATCGCGCCCAGCGACGCCAACGTCCTGGTCACCGGCGAGCACGGGACCGGCAAGGAGGTGGTGGCCCGCTGGATTCACGCCGCCTCGAAGCGGCGCGACAAGCCACTCGTCATCGTCAACGCCGGCGGATTGCCCGAAGGCGTGTTCGAAAGTGAGCTGTTCGGTCACGTCAAAGGCGCCTTCACCGACGCGAAGACCGATCGGGTCGGCCGCTTCGAAATGGCCAGCGGGGGGACCCTCTTTCTCGACGAGATCTCCGACATCGGCCTGA
>CADEGB010000287.1 GCA_902826755.1 uncultured Gemmatimonadota bacterium | reverse complement strand
CACCGTGGCCGCCGCCGGTGAAACAGCCGCTGTTGCTCCACCAGACCTGACGTGGTACTCCGAGCCCGCTCCGGCCCAGCTTCCAGAAACGCGGCTTCCAACTGGTCGGCTATCCGGCCGAGGTCGGCGGTGGCGAGTTCCTGAAGGCGAATGCGCTCCAGTTCCGGACCTGCCGCCCTCCACTGGGCCAGCCACCGGCGGCGCTGATCGTCGGACATGGACATGTCGAGGAATCTAGTTGGGCGCGCGGATCTTCCGTCCTCCGACCCGGTGGGCTCGCCCCTACCCTGTTCGGGATCGGCCTTGGCGCCGCCCCAGCACCACCATTACCAGCGCCGCCACCAGCCAGGCGAAGGCGAGGCCACCGCCCCACTCGTACAATGAACCGGCCAGGGGAATCGATGCGCCGGCCGCAATGCCACCCCCCAGCCCCAAGATCGCGAGCCCGATCACCAACGCCGGACGCCGAGGCGCAACGACCCCGAGCAACAGCAGCGGCACGAGGCACACCAGGCCCAGCGTGGCCGCCGGGCCCGAGGGGGTTGGTTCCCGCGCCGCGGCCACCAGGGTCGCGGCCGCCGCCAATCCGATGGGCACGAAAGCCGCCAACCGACGCCGCTTGCCGGGGCCGAGGCGTTGCCAAGCCACCCCGCCCGCCAGCGCGGCGCCAGCCACCACCGGGCTGGCGGACTGAATCAGGTAGCTGGCCGGGGCTCCCGCGTAGGCCTCATAGAACGCCGGCTGCAGCACCGGAAGCAACAACCCGAGCCCGGCTGCCGCCGCCACCAAACGCCTTGGAGACCCAACGGGTTCCGGCTGCACGGGAGGCGCCACGGGAACTTCGGCCTTTGCCGGTGGCTTCGGAGGGGGTGCCGTTGGAGACGGCGTGGACTCGGGCCGGGATCCGGAGGCTCGTTGTTCCACAACCCGCGCCGGCGCCTCCGGCGGCGGTGTTGGCCCCGCGGGCGGGCCGATCAACGCATCGATCTCGTCGCTGACCCGGGCGTAGAGATCGGGGCGGAACCGAAACGCCCGGAGCAGGCCGAGGACGGCGGCGCGGTCGGGACCGGTGAGGTCGCCCTTGAGGCGCAGCAGCAGCGCGCTCTGATCGGCGAACGAGAGCATCGACGTGGTCTCGATCTGTTCCCGGGCGCCGCCAAGGTAGGACACCGGCGCGGCCGGCTCGGCCGGCAGCGGATCCGGAAGCGGCGCCGGCGGCGGGACGTTTGCCAGGGCGCGTGCCAGCGCGCGGAATCCGTCGCGCCCTCCCTGACTCAGGTCCACGAACTGGAGATTGGCCAGCACCGGCGGCAGGAGGTCGACCGCCAACGCGTCCGACACCATCACCGGCAGCACGGTCCGCCCGAGCGCCACGGCGTAGCCCAGTTCTCGCTTGCAGGCCGCCGAGGCGAGCGAACCGGGTCCCACCACACAGGCCACCAGGTCGGATCGGCGGATGGTCTCGAGAATCTGGCTCCACCAGGCCTGGCCCCCGGTCAGCGCTTCGTCGAGCCACGGTTGGTGGCCCAGCGCGCGAAGATCCTCGGCCAGGGCCCGGGCGGCGGGCTGTTCTTCGCGGGCGTAGCTGATGAAGACGAGGGCCATGGGCGTGAAAGATCCCGCGGCGGCGATGCCCGTCAAGGACCACCGGCTGCCGATCGCCCCGGGGCCCAGTAGATTGTCACCATGCCCCCCTTCGACCGCCACCGCTTCGACTCGTTCGACGGCACCGCCATCTCCTATCTCGACTCCGGCACCAGTGGCCCGGTGGCCCTCCTGCTCCACGGGTTCCTGATCGACGGCCCGATCAACTTCGGTCCAGCGGACCACATCATGGCCATGATGGCGTCCTTTGCCCCTCCCGGCGCCCCGGCCCTGACCATCGACCCGAGCGCGCGGGCCGGCGTCGCCGCCCGCCTGGCCGATGCCGGGTTCCGGGTCCTCGTTCCCGACATGCGCGGCCATGGACAGTCGGACAAACCGAACACCACGGCCGGGTATCGGGACCGCGCCATGGCGCGCGACATGATTGCCCTGCTCGACCGGCTGGAGATACCCCGCGCCGGTGTGCTGGGCTATTCGATGGGGTCGGCCACCACCGCGCACCTCATTGCCGAAGCCCCGGATCGGGTCAGCGCCGCCATTCTTGGCGGGATCGGGGCGTCGATCGTGGCCGGCGAGCCGATGGACCTCCCGCCGGAGTTCACGATCCCGGACCGCGTGCCGCGTCCCGTGACGATATCGGGCTTTTCCGAATACTCGGCGGCCATCCTCGACGGCTCGGCCCCGCCCGAGGACTTCGGCGCCACCTACGCGGTGGTGGCGGACCAATTCAGGGTCGATCGGCAGGTCGCGGCCTCGGTGCTCCGAGGTCAGATGGCGGACGCGGTGGCGCCGGCGGCGTTGCGCGCGTTTGATCGCCCCGGGATGGTCCTCAACGGCGACCAGGACGCCGCCGCCTTCCGTACCGAGGCACAATTCGCGCAATACCTCCCGCGGGTGACCTTCACTCGATGCGCCGGCGATCACCTCAGTGCCGTCCTCGACCCCGGGTTCCAGGCGGCGGTGGTACGACACCTCCAGATGGCCGCCTGAGCTCGGCCGACCTTGGTGAACGTCGTCGTGCTCCAGGAACTCCGGCGGCCGTGCGCTTCCTCGACGCGCCGAGCCCTCATTCTCCTCGCGCCGCTGCTCCTCGGCGGCTGTCTCCAATCCGTCCACAAAGGCGCATCCGGCGCACCCGCGGTGCCAGTCGGCACCGTCAGACTGCTGTCGGAAACACCGGGCCGCGGCCGTCCCGTGCTTCCCGGCGATCGCATCCGCGTTGAGCTGATCGGGCGCTACGCGAACGGAGAGGTCTGGGGCCAGGGTCCCTATACGTTCAGGGCGGGCACCGGTTCCTACCCCGACCTCCGGGCTCCGCTCCAAGTTGGCGCCGAGATCACGATGCAGCTGGTCACCACGCCCGACGACACCACCAACCGGCTCCACCCGTTTCCAGGCGGCGACATCGAACGCGAGGGCTACCAGGTCCGCCGCGATCGCGGACCGATCATCATCGAGCACCGTGTTCGCCACGTATGCCGTCCGATGAAAGTGTTCTTCCTCCAGACGGGCTTCGGCCCGATCGAGATGGAACTCGGCTGCTGGCCGATACCCCGGGCCCGACCCCGCCGGCCCGATGGCCCGACTGAGGGAGCCCCGCCAGACCGCGGCATTCTCGATCCACCGCCCACGGCGCGCGCTCCGGCGGACCCGTCCAGGTACGAGGGCCTCGACGGACTCTACTTGGCGGCGCGAGAGGGTCGGCCGGAGGTGGTGGGCCGGCTGCTCCGTCAGGGGCGCGATGCGGCAGCGGCTGACTCGATCGGCTTCCGACCGATCCACTACGTCGGTTGGGCCCAACGGCCAATGGAACGATTCGTTCCAGCGCTCGAACAGGCGTACCTGGACGTGGTCGACACGTTCCGGGTCCACGGGGCGGCGCTGGATGCGTCAGTGGGTCCGGGCCAGGCACTCGCTCCCACCCTTTCGGCCAACGAATACCGCGGTCAGACCGCCCTCGGTTTTGCGGCCGACGAATGTGCTGACCGGCTGGTGCGCCATCTGCTGGCCGCCGGCGCCAAACCCGATGCCCGGGCCGACGGCGCAGCCCCGGCCCTGACGGCCGCCGCGCGGAACGGATGCCCGGAGACGGTCGGCCTGCTGCTCGAAGCCGGCGCCACCGTCGACTGGGACCCACAGGGCGGCGGGACACCGCTCGAGCGGCTGATTGCGGTGAGCATGTTTCATCAAGGACATCGAGAGGTGGCCAAATTGCTGATCCGGGCGGGAGCTCGGACCGCGACGGCCAGGGAACGTTTGACCGAGCGACTTGCCAATCCAGGGCCTGGGGGCTTCGGGTTCGGCAACCGACCAATGGCGCGCGAAATCCTGGCCCTGCTCCGGCCGTAACCCGTCCGACCCTCCAGGCTCTTTCAGCCCGACCAATCCAATCAGCGCCGACCGGCGTAACCATGGCAACCCGGCTCCCTTCGCCGGTTTCCCATCCGCCTGGAGGCTCTGCATGCCCCTTCGACGTCCCCGTTCCCGCCGGCTCGCCGGCCTGTTGCTGGCCGGCACCGCGGTGGTCGTCGCGGCCGGTCTGGTCCGTGCCGCCGACCATCGCGACAGCACCCTGCTCACCGCCAATCCGGCGATCGACATCAACGACGTCTACTCGTTCCGGAGTCCGGCGGACCCCTCGCGCATCGTGCTGGCGATGACCGTGTCGCCCCTGATCGCGCCGAGCGAAGGCGGATCCCGGTTCTTCGAACCCGACGCGCTCTACCAGTTCAAGATCGACACCAACGGCGACGCGGTGGAGGACCTCGTGATCCAGGCCGTCCCGGTGGGAACGGGATCTGCCCAGCGGATCGAGTTCTTTGGGCCTGCCGCGCCGACCGCGACTGGCGCCCGGACCCGGCTCCTCGCGCAAGCGACTCCGACCGCCCAAGTGGCGGTGAGTACCAGCGGCCAAGCGGTCACGGCCACGGGCGGGAACCTGACGGTGTTCGCTGGGCTGCGCGACGACCCGTTCTTTTTCGATCTGACCCGCTTCCAAGCCATCGTCGCCGGCCAAGCGACCAGCTTCCGGAACCCCGGCGTGGATGCGTTTGCCGGGTTCAACGCGCTGGCCCTCGTCGTCGAACTCCCTGCCTCCGCCCTCGGGGCCGCCGCCGTCGGCGTGTGGGGCACCACCAGCCGGCTTCGCTAGCCATCACCCGGAGCATCGATCATGCATCTCCGCTTCCTCTCGCTCATCGCCGCTACCCTGGTCGTGACGGCGTGCAACGACGCCACCGGTCCTGACGACGACGGTGCCCTGGCCCGCCTGGCTGGCCGCGACTTCGATCAGATCGACCGGTTCGGTCTGCCAGCCATCGCCACCGTCTTCATCCCCACCGCCAAGAAGGACGGGTACAACACGGCCGCGCCCGCTGGCGATCGGGCCGCCTACACCGGCGACGTCGTGGCGGTCCTCACGGCGTTCGGTCACCCGGCGCCCGCCACGCTCGCCGGCGCCCTGCTGCCCGACATCCAACCGTTCAACACGCAGCTGACGACCGGCTTCCTCAATGGACGCCGCCCGGTGGACGACGTGATCACGGCTGAGTTGGGTCTCATCTTTGGGCAGAACGCGGCGCTCAACGACGACCACGTCGACGCGAACGACCGCTCATTCCTGACCACGTTCCCTTACCTCGCCGCGCCCCATCAATGAGCAGCCGGCCAATCAATCGGAGCGCGGCGATCGTCGCCGCGCTGGCGGGCTGTCTCGGCGGATGCCGACCAGCGCCCGAACCCACGGTGCTCTCGGACCAGGCGCTCGATCGAGCCATCGACTACGTCGATTCGATTCGGGCCCGCGATCCGGAGAACCCGGTACTCTCGTCCCAACTCGCGGGACGGCTGGTGATGCGCTTCGGCCGATCGGCTGACCTGGCCGATCTGGAACGCGCGGAGTCGCTCGCCATGGCGGCCCGGCGGCTGGCTCGCGACACCGCGGGCGCGGCCTCCCGGGTGGCTGGCATTCGACTGATGCGACACGATTTTGCCGGCGCGGTGGCCGCCGCGCTGGTGGCGGTGGCCGCCAACCCCGGGTCGGGCGACGCGCATGCGGCGCTCCTGGAAGCATCGCTGGCCGCCGGCGACACCCTGGCCGCCGCGCAGGCCGCCGCTCGGCTCGATCGTCGGTCGGTCGAGGGAAGAATCCGCTATGCGCTCTGGCTTGACGCCCGTGGCCACTCGGAAGCAGCCGTCCGCCAGTTGGCCGATGCGTGCGCGACGCTCGACCGGAGCGGTGGATCGGCTGACGGCGTGGCCTGGTGCTGGGCACAACGCGCCAACCTGGTGCGGGCGCTCCGGGGCCCGACCGAGGCACGGGCGCTGTACCGCGACGTGCTCGCCCGCTTCCCGGGCACCCGCGCAGCGGCGGAAGGGCTGGCCGCCATCGCGTTCGCCGACGGCGACCTGGCCGAGGCCGCCAGCCGACTTGGCCCCTTGCTCTCCGCCGCCCATCCCGACCTGTATCCCCGGATGGCGGACATCCCACGTCCGCCACGGGAAC
>CADEGB010000286.1 GCA_902826755.1 uncultured Gemmatimonadota bacterium | reverse complement strand
CGGCCGCACTCGCGGCGGGCCTGCTCGGGACGTTGGGCGCCTGGCCCGCCGTGGCCGGCGGCGTGGCCCTCCTCGTCGTCTCGGACCTCGTGGCGGGAGCCATCACGCTCGCCCCCCGGCCGCTCGAACGGCGGCGGCTGGCGGCCGGCCAACTCGGCGTGACGCTCGCATACCGGGCCGTCGGTGCCAGGGTGATCGGCCCGCTCGTCGTGGCGATCCTCGGGGTCCTGGCCGGCTGGGCATACCGGGTCAACAACGGCTTTTCCGTCGCCGAGGCGGGCTTCGGCGTCCGGGTGGCCCTCGTGTCGACGTTAGGCGGATCGATGGCGCTGCTGGCGGATGCCCTCATGGTCCGGCGCCCGGTCTGGCCGTGGCTCCGGTCGCTCCCGACCACGGCCGGAGGTCGGGTGGTCGAAGATGCCGTGATCATTTCGCTGCCGGCGCTCGTGGCCGTGGCCCTGGCGATTCGGGTGGACTGGGGAGCCGCCGTCGTCGCCGCGGCAACCGCCCCGTTCTTGGCGCTGGTGACCGTGGCCACGCTGCGTCGGGCAGGCGGCAAACTGCTCGGAACAACCGGCTCGGTGGCGTGGATCACCGTGCCGACTGCGGTGCTGGTGGCGCGGTGGCCCCTGATCGCCATCGGGGCCGTGGCGGCCGCTCCGCTGATGTACTGGGCCGCGGTGCGGGCTGACAAACGGTTGATCGTGACGGGATGGCAACCCCTGCATCACGCCGCGGCCGGGGATTCCATGGCCGGGAGCAACCGATGACCGCGCCGCTCGACCGCGGGATTTCGTTCCGGGGGGTTCGATTCGGGTACAACCGGCCACCCCGGTGGCGGGGCGGCCCGGCCGCGCCACCGACGTTCCAGTGCCAAACCCTCGACATCCGCCCCGGCCTGACCCTGCTCCTCGGCCCCAACGGCACCGGCAAGAGCACCCTGCTCAAACTGGCCGCGGGTATCGAGGCACCAGACACGGGATCGGTGACGATCGACGGACGGGATCTCTGGCGGGACGAGCGCGCGGCCCGTCGGGCATTGGCCTATGCACCCGAACTGCCGGACCTGAGCCCGTACGCGGCCCTCGGCGAGGTCCTACGGCTGGTGACGTCGCTCCGTGGCACCGACCCGACGGCGGGTACTCGCGCGCTTGCCGCGGTCGGGCTCGACGGGCTCGAGCGGCGCTCGATTCGGGAGTTGTCGATGGGCCAGCGGCGCCGAGCCATGCTGGCCGCCGCCTTCGTGGGGACGCCGACCACGCTTCTCCTCGACGAACCGCTCGAGTCACTCGATCGGGCTATGCGGGATCAGGTGGTGCAGTTGCTGGGAGAACGACTGGCAGCGGGTGCGACGGCACTGGTATCGACCCACGAGATCGAACCGTTCGCGACCCTGGCCGGGTCGGTCGTGGCCATGCGCGACGGGGTGCCGACCACCCCCGGGCTCGAGCCTGATCTTCCCCGTCGGTTGGAGCAATTGGACGCGCTCGCCCGCGGGGCGTCTTCTCCACCCCCGCGAGCCTGATGGCCCTGAGCCGCTATCGCCCCTGACCCCGACCGCTTCCGGATCCCCGACCTCCACCGCCGCCACCCCCGGATCCCCGACCGCCACCGCCCGGTCCCTGACCGCCGGGTCCGGAACCACCGGGACCCCGAGAGCCGGGCCCTCGACCCCGAGGGGCACGCCGCCCCGCCGCACCACTTGGCCCGCGCTCCCCGGGCCGCTCGGAGGGACGGACCGGATTCTGTCCGGGGGTCACTCCGCGGGCCCGATCGAAGTTCCGCTGTCGCTCCATCGCCTCTTTGCGCGCCAGTTTGGCTTTGGCGCGCTCCCGGTCCTCGGCCTTCTTGGCGCGGATGGCGGCGATCCGCTCCGCCAACGGGATCTCGAGCGGCGCCGCCTCGACCAACTTGGCGTCGAAATCCGGTACCGTCACCCGCGGCAATCGTTTGCCGATGGCGCGCTCGATGTTCCGGAGATCCGCCTCCTCGTCCGGCGAAACGAACGTGAACGCCTCGCCGGTCATTTCAGCCCGACCGGTGCGGCCAACCCGATGGATGTAATCCTCCGGGACCGCTGGCACGTCGAAGTTGAGGACGTGACCCAACGCCTCCACATCGATGCCACGGGCCGCGATGTCGGTGGCCACCAGCACCCGGTGGGCTCCGCTCTTGAAGCCGGCCAGCGCCGCCGTTCGCTGCGCCTGGGACCGGTTACCGTGGATCCGCTCCGCGTTGATACCGTGCCGGACCAGGAATTTGCAGAGCCGGTCGGAGCGATGCTTGGTACGGGTAAAGACGAGCGCCTGGTTCATGTCGCCCCGCTGGAGCAGGGTCAGCAGCAGCGCGGCCTTCTGCTCCCGTCCAATCGGGTAAATGGCCTGGGTGATCCCGACCGCGGGCGCCGCGGCCCGCTGGACGTTGATGGTGACCGGATCTTTCAGCATGTCGCGGGCAAGGCCGGCGATCTCGGTCGGCATGGTGGCACTGAAGAGCATCGTCTGCCGTTTGACGGGCAGGTGCTTGAGAATCCGGCGGATGTCGGGAAGGAAGCCCATGTCGAGCATCCGGTCGGCTTCGTCGAGGACCAGGTACTCGAGTTTGTCGAGCTTGGCGTAGGGCATCCGGAAATGATCGAGCAGCCGGCCCGGCGTGGCCACGAGAATGTCGACGCCAGTGCGGAACGCATGTTCCTGCGGACCCATCCCGACGCCGCCGAACACGGCCGCGCCGGTGATCGGCGTGTGGACCGCGAGCGCATCGAGGCTCTCGACGATCTGGGCGGCCAGCTCGCGAGTCGGGGTCAAGACCAGCGCCCGGGTGGCACCGCGGGGACGGCTGAGAAGACGCTGAATGATCGGGAGGAGAAACGCGGCGGTCTTGCCGCTGCCGGTCATCGCACAGGCAAGCAGATCCCGGCCCTCGAGTCCGGGCGGGATCGAATCGAGCTGAATCGGGGTCGGACGGGTGTAGCCGAGTTCCTTGAGCGCAAGCAGGAGACTCGGGTCGAGCTGGAGACCGGAAAACGGCACTGGAACCCTTGATCGGGAGACAGCGCAATCTAGT
The DNA here is from genome assembly GCA_902826755.1 of uncultured Gemmatimonadota bacterium. Lineage (GTDB taxonomy): Bacteria > Gemmatimonadota > Gemmatimonadetes > Gemmatimonadales > GWC2-71-9 > SHZU01. Next base: position 3,065 of record CADEGB010000286.1, on the reverse strand, counting down.
CGGCCGGCAGGCTGGATGCGCCGTCCGGCCGCGCGAATCAGAAGAGGCCGAGCAGGGGTCCGACCATGGTCATCACCCCCGTCATCACGATGATCCACACCACGCTGATGAGCAAGCCCGGCCTGACCATGTCGAGCATCCCGTAGTACCCGCGGGAGAAGGTGACGAGGGTGACGGCATCGAGCGGGAGCAGGAAGGCGCAGGACGCGGTGAACACGACCGGCAGGGTATACAACGCCGGGTTGACCCCCGCGTCCCGGGCCAGGAGGGCCAGGGGTGGCACCACCACGGCGACGATGACTGGCCCCATCGGGAGGAACAACCGGATCAGCACCGTGAACGTCGCGACGATGGCCACGGCGGCCGGCCGTGACGCCGGCAGCCCGGTCAGGGTGTGATCGACGAGCCACCGGGCCAGGCCCGTCTCGGCCGAGGCGGCCCCGATCGAGGTGACCCCCGCGATCATCAGTAGCACGTCCCAGCCGGTATTGCGCTCGAGTTCCTTCCAGGAAAAGAGCCGGAAGCCTGGCAGGAACATCACGATCGCCCCGGCCAGGGCCACGAGCACCACGTCGAGCTGGCGAACCCACGTGCTGGCGATCCAGAGCGCCACCATGGTCGCGAGCAACCCGAGCACCTTCCCTTCCGCCGGTCGAATCGGCCCGAGGGCGGCTCGCTCCCGCGCGAGTTCGGCCGCCGACCCGATGGTGGCGACCTCCGGTGGGTAGTAGTGCAGGATGGCCCACCAGGCCACCGGGAGGAGGAGGATCACCATCGGGATGCCGATCCCCATCCAGTGCAGAAACGGCACCGTCACCCCGCCGTGCCGCTCGAGGAACGCCAGCCCGAGCACGTTGATGGACGTCCCGGCCGGCGTGGCCACCCCGCCGATGAACGCGGCGATCGGGATGCCCATCATCGCGGCCTTGGCAAACCGGGATCGGCCCGGTTCGAGCCCGGCCTTGTCGAAGAGACCGAGCGCGATCGCCATGAAGAGCGCGGTCGTCGGGACGTCCGATACCACGGTGGACATCGTGGCCGCCCCGAGCATCAAGGCCCCGAGCACCCGGCGACTGTCCGTGCCAGCCCGGGCCAGGAGCCAGAGGGCAAAGCGGCGATCGAGCCCCGAGCTGGTGAAGGCCTGGGCGATCGCGAACATCGCGATGACGAAGAAGAAGACCGGACTCATCGCGGCGGTGGCCGCGGCCGGCAGCGGAGCCACCCCGAACACCGGCTGGAGCGCCACCGCCAGCAGCGACGTGACCGCCACCGGCACCGCTTCGGTGGTGAAGAGCACCAGGGTCGCGACGAAGAGGGCGGCCAGCCGCCAGCCCCGGTCGGACAGACCCGTGGGCACCGGCGCCAGCAGCATGGCTCCGGTCAGCACGACGGCAATCGCCAACCCCACCGTCGAGCGCGTCGACCCGGATCCGGCGGTCACGATCCGCCTAACGACGAAGCAGGAGCCAGAGGAAGGAACCCATCCCGACGACCACCACGGCCCGCCGGACCCAGGCCTGGCCCACCCGCATGGCCAGCCGGGATCCGCCGTAACCGCCCACGATGGCACCCACGGCCATCACGATCGCCAGCGGCCAGAGGACCACGCCCTTCCAGGCAAAGAGCGCCGCCGCCACCACGTTCATCAGGAGCGCGCCCCAGACCTTGATCGCGTTCATCCGATGGATGTCGGTGAAGCCGATCAGCCCGAGCACCGCGAGCATCAGGATCCCGATCCCGGCGCCGAAGTACCCGCCGTACACGCCGACCAGGAACTGGGCCACGAAGAAGAACGGCCCGCCCCCGACCTCGGCGTCGGCCCCTCCCGACCCACGGCGTCGGAGCCACCGGCCAAGTGGGCCGTTCAGCATGAAGAGCACGGTGGCGCCGAGAACCAGGAACGGAACGATGCGGGCAAACCGCTCCGCCCCGGTGGACAGCAGCAGCCAGCCGCCGGTGAGCCCGCCAGCCACGCTCGGGATGCTGAACCGGGCGACCCAGCTCCGCATCCCCGCCAGCTGACCGCGATAGCCCCACAGACTCCCGAACGCACCGGGCCAGAGCGCCATCGTGTTGGTGGCGTTGGCCGTCAGCGGCGCCACGCCGAGGGCCACGATGGCCGGGAAGGTGACGAGGGTCCCGCCACCGGCGATCGAGTTGATGCCGCCGCCGACGACCGCCGCGAGCCCGGCCCCGATCAGGGTCCCGGCCGTGAGCCCGCCGTTGGCGATGGTTGGTTCGATCAACTCGATCATGAAGGGAGCAAACTAGCGGGAGGAACGGCCGGATCGCTACGTTGAGCCATGACCAGAATCGGCGTGTTCGGCTGGGGCGTGGTGGCCCCGAAATGCCCCGACATCACCCAGTTCGCGGCCCGGCTCGACTCGGCCGAAAGCTGGCTCGAGCCGTTCAACGGGTTCGGCCCCGACACCTTCTTCGTTGGCCAGCCAGCTTTCGACTTCGCCGCCTATCGGGACTGGATCGCGGCGCGGTTTCCGCCCCGCCGCTACGCCCAACTCGTCGAGAAGATGGACGATCCGACGCTCTACGCCGTCGGCGCGTTCGTCCAGGCCCTCGGCCAGAACCCCGGACTCGAACAGGATCTCAAGGCACTCGGGTCGGCGGCCCACGTCTACGTCGGCTGCGGGATCGGCGCCATCGGCACCTACCATGACGCAACGTTGGCCCTCTATGCCGCCCAGCGCCGGTGGGACCGTTTCTGGGCCGACCCCGCCCGCAATCCAGACCTGGCCCGCCACCTGGCCGGGGAGCCAGATCCCGCCGCGCCGACGGATCCCGCTGGGGCTGACCCGGACGAACGGGACGAGGCCGAGGGACGGTGGTGGCGGTACTGGGCGGGCCGCTCGCCGGAACTGCGGCGCTACCTGGCTCTGCTGGCCGAGATTGAAGGCCAGAACGTCCAAGGTGAGATCGAGGCCGGCAAGCTCCGCGTCATGAAGGACAAGCAGCGGCGCACGGCTCGGCTCAACCGCGACTTCGGCGCGCCCACGGCGCCGTGGGACGCCGTGTCGGCCAACACGAGCTGGAACACCCACACGACGCCC
>CADEGB010000285.1 GCA_902826755.1 uncultured Gemmatimonadota bacterium | reverse complement strand
ACGAGGAGGACCAGCCCGGCAACGACGCCGAGCGCCAGGCGGGTCCGCCGGTGGTCGCCGCCGACCAGCCCGAGGGCGGCCAGCATCAAGACCATCGGGCCGAGGTATTCGGTATGGAGCTTGAGTCCGTTGGCCCCGAAGTAACTCGGCGTGCTGCCGCCGTCGATCATGGGCAGCAGGAGGCCCAGCAGTTCGGACAACGGCAGCGAGAACGACGTGGCGTACTCCCAGCCGCTGTTGTACCCACCCGCGGCGCGGGGGCTGGAGGGCACGTACTCCGCCATCGCCAGCGCGTAGATCGCGTACAGGCCGACGCCAAGCGCCACGGCGCCGGCCGCCACCGCGATGACCCTGGCCCGCGCGGCGCCGCTGGGTCCTTCGGGCCCGACAACCCAGAAGAGTCCCCAGACGGCGCCGGCCACCAGGAGGTAGTAGCTCGCCTGCGGGTGACCCTGGAGCGAGAGGCCGGTGGCCAGCGCGATGATACCGTACCCCATCGTGCTCCGATCGCGGACCGCTCGAACGATGCCGAGGAGCAGCAGCGGGGCCATGGCGGAAACGAACAGCTTGCCATCATGCCCAGGGTGGACCAATGAGGCCACGATGCCGGTCAACTGATAGCCAAGGCCGGCCACCAGCGCGCCCCCCCAGCCCACCCGCAGCACTCGCAGCAGTCCGTACATCGTCCATCCGGCGATGACGAGATGGACGGCAAAACCGAGGTTCATCGCGACGTCGGTCGGCAGGAACAGGCGGAGCGCGGCGGTCGGATAGAAAATGTCGCCGTGGGCGGCGCCCACGAATGGGAGTCCGGCAAAGAGGGACGGGTTCCATTGCGGAATGGCCCCGTACTGCCGGAAGTACTCGGCCGCGAAATGCCGAAAACTGTAGCCGGCCTCGAACTGGTCCGACCAGGGACCCGCGATGAACTGGCCCTGCACCATCGGCCAGCAGAGCGCCAGCGCGGCGAGCGCGAAGATGGCGACCGCGGTGATCGTCGGTCGGCGCGGGGTCCACACCCCGGAACTGTCGTTAGGTCGTGACACCCGTCTTCCTCCGAGCAAGAACGAACGGCGCGGCGGCGAGAAGATCGGCGATCGTCATGCCGATTCGCGACACCACCGCCAGCGCCGCCGCCTGGGCCGGGCCCAGGGCTCCCTGCGTCAGCAGCACGAACACCGACTCGCGCACGCCCAGCCCGCTCGGCGCGAGGAGAAACAGAAACCCGGCCAGGTACGAGGCCGTGAACGCCGCGATGGCGGCCGGGATCGAGGCGTCCGGCACGGCAAAGACCCCGCGCGCCAGCCAGCTCAGCGCAATCCCGTACCCGATCCAGGCCGCCGCGTTGGCGGCAACCCCGGTGGCCACGGCGCTCATGGCCGGGGGCCGGAGATCCCCGCCCCGGCCCAACCGTCGGAGCAGCCAATTGAGCGGTCGTGGCCACAGGACGACGGCCAGGCACCCCGCAGCCAAGGCGATCAGGGCCGCCAGCCCGACCCGGGCGCCGGGACTCGCCGCCTCGAGGGCGGCGGATCCGGTGAAGGCCACGACCAGGGCCCCGGTGCCGATCGAGACCACCTGGAGGACCACCGCCGAGGTCGTGGCCACGGCCGCCGGGATTCCCTCTTCGCGGCCGAGCACCGCCATGCCGGCGATGGTCCAGAACTTCAGCGGAAGGTACTTCCCCATGCTCGAAATGACCCAGACCCGAGCGGCCGGCCACCACGGAATGGTGGTGCCCCACCCCGCCACCATCCGCCGCCACGATTCTACCAGGACGGCGTAGACGAGGAGTACCAGCACCAGACTCGCCGCGATCGGGAGGAGCGAAATCCTCCATTCGAGCGCTGCCTGCTCGACGCTCGCCCAGTTGCGGGCCACCATCCGGATGGCATAGACCACGATCGCCAGCCCGAGGAACGCGCGGACCCACCGCCAGCGATCAGACACGCAACGCCTCCCGGTACCACGTCTCGCAGCGCTCGGCCACCCGGTCGGGCGCGAGTCGATCCGCCCAGCGGCGGCCGGCGGCGGCCGCGGCGGCTCGGGCCGACGGATCGTGCAGCAGCCCCTCGGCCGCCGTGGCGATTCGGTCGGCATCGGGTTCGGCCACGACGCCGGCGCCAGGTTCCTCGAGGATGTCGAGCACCCCGCCCCCGTCGCGGCAGGCCACGACCGGGACGCCCGCCGCGAGGGCCTCGACGGGCGCGAGCCCGAGCCCTTCGTGCGCCGCGGGAAAGAGAAACAGGTCGGCGTTGCCTAACGTTGCGGCCACGGCGGCGGGTGGAATCTGGCCGGTCCACCGGACCGAGCCCTCGGTGCCGAGGTCCCGCGCCAGCCGTTCGAGGGCCGGGCGAGCGGGTCCGTCGCCCACGATGGTCAGGCGGAGGCCGGGGCGTCGTGCGAGCAACCGGGCGTGGGCCCGGACCGCCAGGTCGACTCGTTTCTGACCCGTGAGCCGGCCGACGAACACGATCCCTCCCCCGCCCGTCGAGGGGGAGCCGCCCGGGACCACCAGCGGCATCGGGGTAATGTGGTCGGCGCCGATTTCCCGACCCAGGGTCCTGCCGATCCGGCCGGCCACGTGTCGGCTCACCGCGGTGACGATCCGGCGACGGCCGAGCGCGCGGCGGGCCAGGGTTGGCGCCAACGGGCGGTCGAGCAGCCGGGCATCGGTGCCGTGGAGGGTCACCACCGCGGGGAGTTCCGGAGGGGCCGCCACCCCGGCGGGAAACCACCAATGGGCGTGAACCACCGTGTCGCTTGCACCGGCGGCGGCGGCGCGGGCGCCGCGACGGAGGCTTCGGAGGAGACCGGCCAGGGCCACCCATCCCGCGGGCGAGGCGATCGCCTCCTGCATCCGGCCAGTGTAGGCGTAGCGCTCGCGGTCGGCGCCAGCGTAGCGGACTCGAGTGACCGGCACGCCGTCGACGGTATCCACCCCGCCCCGACCGCGGTCACTTGGCGCCACCACCCGGACATCGTGGCCCCGCCGCTGGATTGCCTGGGCCAGGGGGGCCAGGAAAGCGCCCGGGAGATCGCCGGTCTCGCGGGGATAGTTGTGGGTGAGGAACACCACCCGCATCGGTCAGGCGCTGGGGGGACGGCGGAGGTCGCGCGAGAGCTCGCGCATTTCTTCCCGGGAACCCGCCACCAACTCGGCCACGAAGCCGAACCCGAAAAGCGAGATTCCGCTGATGACCATGGTCTCGACCAGGTTCAGGAGGGGACGGAAGCCGAGCTGCATCGGGCCGAACCGGAGCACCAGGGCCACGATCCCCGCCAGGAGCCCGATCAGGAACAGCACGGCGCCGAGCACTCCGAAGAAGAGCATCGGCTTGCGGCCGAACCGGAGTTGGAACCAGACCGAGATCAGGTCGAGCACGCCGACTGGAATGCGGGTCCACGTGAACTTCGAGACGCCGGCCCGGCGAGGATGGAGCGGGACGGGTCGGGAGCTGAGCCGATAGCCTTCGACGGCCGCGATCACCACCATGTAGCGATGCCAGTCGGGACGCATCGGCACCACCCGCATGATCTCCGCGCGATAGGCCTTGACCGAGTTGAGGTCTTCGACCTTGACCCCGAAGAGCCAGCGGCAGAGGCGGTTGTAGATCCCGCTGACGAAGGCCTTCTCGTACTTGCCTTGCTTGGACCCGGTGACGATGTCGGCTTCGCCGGCCAGGATCGGCGCGACCAGCGTGGGGATGTCTTCGGGGAGATACTGGAGGTCCGCCGGGTAGAAGACGAGAATGTCGCCGCTGGCGGCATCGGCTCCGGTCCGGAGCGCGTCGGCGATACCCCGCTGCCGGCGATGAGTGGCGGTCCGGAGGAACGGGTACTGTTCCTGGAGGTCTCGGAGGACCGCGGCCGTCCGGTCGCGGGAGCCATCGTCGACCACGACGACTTCGAAGGTAAAGCCCGCCGCCCCGAGCGCCTCGCCGCAGAGGCGGACGAACTCGGGGAGATTCTCGGCCTCGTCCTTGGCGGGGACGAGGACGCTGACGGCCACGGGCGGGGCCGCGTTCATACCCGTTTGCGCATCCTGGCGGGCAGGATCCCGAGCTGGTCGCGGTACTTGGCGACGGTCCGGCGGGCGATCTGGATCCCCTGCTCCTTGAACCGATGGACGATCTGCTGGTCGGTGAGCGGCTTGGTGGCCGCTTCCTCGCCAACCATCTTCTGGAGCTTGGCGCGGATCGACCGGGCGCTGGCGTCCTCGCCGCTGGCGGTCGTGAGCGCGCTGGAGAAGAAGAACTTGAGGGGCAGCACGCCGCGCGGCGTCTGGACGAACTTCTCGTTGGTGACCCGGCTCACGGTCGACTCGTGCATGCTGATCACCTCCGCCACCTCGCGGAGAGTGAGTGGCTTGAGATACTCGACGCCCTTCTCGAAGAAGGCCCGCTGCCGGTCGACGATGAAATTCATGACCTTGAGCATCGTCTGCCGGCGCTGTTCGATGGCCTGAATCATCCAGTTGGCGCTGTTCATCTTTTGGGCGATGAACTCCTTGTTCTCCTGCGTCAGCGCCTTCTTGTCCCGGGCCACGTCCTGGTACGACCGGCTGAGCCTGAGCCGGGGGACCCCGGTGTCGTTGAGGCTGACATGGTATTTCCCGTCCACCTTGTCGACGATCAGGTCAGGAATGATGTAGCCGTCGCCTCGGCTCGAGTGCTTGAGCCCCGGCTTCGGATCATAGCGCGCCAGGGCGTCGGCAGCCGCCTGGACCTTGCCCGGGTCGACACCGAACCGCTTGGCAAGGTCGTTCCATCGATGGGCAATCAGGTCGGGAAAGGCCTCGGTGACCAGCCGATACGATAGCGACTCGGTCTCCTTGGCCTCACGCAACTGGATGGTGAGACACTCCTTGAGGTCGCGAGCGCCGACGCCGGGCGGATCGAGGCGTTGGATGAGGCCGAGCATGTCCTCGACCTCGGCGAGTTCGAACAGGGGAACGGCCCGCACCGCCGGCGGTCGGGGCTCGGCGTCGAGCCCGTCGCCGTCGTCATCGTCGCCATCGAAATGCGACTCCAGGAGGGCGTTGACCGAGCCAAGGATCTCCTCCAGCGAGGCGCTGAGGTAACCGTCCTCTTTGATGTTGCCGAGGAACTCCTCGCTCAGCAGTTGCTGGCGGGGCGTCAGACTCATCAACTGGAGCTGCTCCCGGAGATGGTCGATCAGGTCCGCCTGTTCGACGCAGATCGGTTCCAGGTACTCGTGGTCTTCGTACTGGGCCTTGGTTCCCCCGACGTCGAAGCCGTTGAGGAGGATTTCCTCCCAGTCGATCTCGTCTTCTTTTTCCTTCTTTTCCTTCTCCTGCTCCTGCGTATTTTCGGGCTGATCCGAATCCTCCTCGGGCTCGAGCAGTTCGAGGAAGGGATTGACGAGCAGTTCCTGTTTGAGGTGCTGTTGCAGGTCCATCATGGGCATGTACAACATGTCCATGGCCTGATACAGCCGCGGGTTGATCCGGAGTTCCTGCCGGAGCCCGGTGTGTTGCGACAGCCCGGTCTTCACGAGGGCATCTCCGTCCGGTCGAGCCGTTCTCTGAGGCGCGCGGTCATGGTCGGCCCGAGATAGAGTTCGGCCACTTGATCGTTGAAGACGAGTTCGCGCACCGTACCGGCCGCGCGGACCTCGCCCTCGTACATGATGTAGGCTCGATCGACGATTTCGAACATCTGTTCGACACTGTGATCGGTGATGAGCACGCCGATACCTCGGTACTTGAGGTTGGCGACGATGGTCTGGATGTCGTGCACCGCGATCGGGTCGACCCCGGCGAACGGCTCGTCGAGGAGCATGAACTTGGGCTCGGTCACGAGGGCCCGGGTGATCTCGAGCCGGCGGCGTTCGCCACCGCTCAGGGTGTAGGCGCGGTTCTTTCGAAGGTGCTTGAGGCCGAGTTCGTCGAGGAGGCGCTCGAGCCGATCCTTCCGCTCGCTCCGGGACAACGGCAACGTCTCGAGGATGGCGAGGACGTTGTCCTCCACGGTCAGCCGCCGGAAGACGGATGGCTCCTGCGCCAGGTACCCGATCCGGTTGCGGGCGCGCCGGTACATCGGCTGGCGGGTGATGTCGGCGCCGTCGAGCGTGATCCGGCCGTCATCGGGCCGGATCAGTCCGGTGATCAGGTAAAAGGTAGTGGTCTTCCCGGCCCCGTTCGGTC
>CADEGB010000284.1 GCA_902826755.1 uncultured Gemmatimonadota bacterium | reverse complement strand
CGATCGAGACGGCCCGCGAGGCGGAACGAAGTCGGATTTCCCGCGAGTTGCACGACGAGCTTGGCCAGGCGTTGGTCGGGATGGCGCTCGACCTGAAGTGGCTCCGGACCAACGCCATCAAACCGGACGTGCTCCTCCGCCTCGAGGCCATGCAGCGGACGCTCGACCACACGACCCGCGAGGTCCGGCGCCTGACCAGCGAACTCCGTCCGGCGCTCCTCGACGACCTAGGCTTGGTCGACGCCATCGAGTGGCAGGCCAAGGTGAGTGCCGAGCGAGCCGGGCTGGCGCTCGACCTCGACCTGCCGGGCCAGGTCACCCTCGACCGGGACCGAGCGACGGCGGTGTTCCGGATTGCCCAGGAAGCGCTCACCAACGTGGCGCGCCACGCGGCGGCAACCCGGGTGGCGGTGTCCATGACGGCGACCACCTCACACCTCGATCTGGTCGTCCAGGACGACGGGATCGGATTCGGCGATGCCCCCGACCCCTCGTCGGGCTTCAGCCTGCTCGGAATGCGGGAGCGCGCGTTGACCTGGGGCGGTTCGGTTCTCATCGAAGCAGCCCCCGGAGGCGGCACCCGAGTGTCGCTGCAACTACCCCTGCCAAGGACCACCGACACATGATTCGAATCGCGATCGCGGATGACCACCCGATGATCCGGCGAGGGTTCCGCGCCGTCATCGGTGAACAGCCCGACATGGAAATCGTGGCGGAAGCCTCCAACGGCGACGAGCTATTCGACCAGATTCCCCCGACCCGCCCGACGGTCGTGCTGCTCGATGTGTCGATGCCCGGCCCCGGCTTCCTGGCCAATCTCCGGGAACTCAAGGAGAGCTGGCCCCAGATCAAGACCCTGGTCGTGAGCGTGCACGCCGAGGAGCAGTACGCGGTTCGGTCGCTCCGCGCGGGAGCGGTGGGTTACCTCTGCAAGTCCCGCACAGCGGACGAGCTGGTGGCGGCGATCCGTCGGGTCCATGGGGGCAGACGGTACCTGACCGCGGCCATGACGGAGCGCCTGACGGCGCAGGTCGCGGGCGCCACGCCATCCGATCCGCACGAGGCGCTGTCGGAGCGGGAGTTCGAGGTGCTGATCATGATCGCGTCGGGCAAGAGCCTCAAGGAGATCGGCGCCGACCTGGCGGTTTCGCCCAAGACCGTCAGCACCTACCGGGCGCGGATCCTCGCCAAACTCGGGGTCGACAGCACCGCGGCCTTGATCCGCTACGCCCTGGAGGGAGGCCTGGTGGACGACCGGCCCGTGGGACCGGACCCAGCCTGACGCGACCGCAGGGGGGATGGCAAACGGGGGGCCGCGAGTTCCGCGGCCCCCCGTTCACTACCTGCTATCCGATGAAACCGCAGATCAATCGTCCACGATCGGCGGCAACGGTTCCTGCTTGGGCGGAGCACCGGTTTCGTCTTCCGGGTACGCCTTGACGCCGACGACGATCCGATGGTGAATCGGATCGACCTCGAGCACCTCGACGTCCGCGACCTGGTTCTCCTTGACGACATCGCCGGGGTTCTCGACGTTGTCGAAGCCCAGCTGCGACATCGGCGCGAAGCCCTCGAGGTCGTTGCCGAGATCGACGACGACGCCCTTGTCCATCATCCGGACGATCCGGCCCCGGATGTTGCTGCCGACCGGGAGGTTCTCGCCGATCTTGAGCCACGGATCTTCTTCGGCCTGCTTCAGACCGAGGGAAATCCGCTTGTTCTCGGCGTCGATGTTGAGCACGACCACGTCGACCCCGTCGCCCTTCTTGACGACTTCAGACGGGTGCTGAACCCGCTTGGTCCACGACATATCGGAGATGTGGATCAGCCCGTCGATGCCCGGCTCGATCTCGACGAAGGCGCCGAAGCTCGTCAGGTTCCGGACCTTGCCCTGAATCCGGGTACCAACCGGGTACTTCTGGGGCAGGATCATCCAGGGATCCTGTTCGGTCTGCTTCATGCCGAGGGAGATCTTCTCCTCGGTTTCGTCGACCTTGAGGACCACCGCCTCGATGGTCTCGCCAATGGAGACGATCTTGGACGGGTGACGGACGTTCCGGGTCCAGCTCATTTCGGAGATGTGGACCAGGCCCTCGATCCCCGCTTCGAGCTCGACGAACGCGCCGTAGTTGGTGATCGAGACGACCTTGCCCTGGACCCGGGTGCCGACCGGATACTTCTCGGCAATGTCCTTCCACGGATACGGCTGGAGCTGCTTCATGCCGAGCGAGATCCGCTCCCGCTGCCAGTCGATGTCGAGAATCTTGACCTCGACCTCGGAGCCGATCTGGACCAACTCGGTCGGGTGCGACACCCGGCCGTACGACATGTCGGTGATGTGAAGCAGGCCGTCGACGCCGCCGAGATCGATGAACGCGCCGTAGTCGGTGATGTTCTTGACGATGCCCTTCCGGACCTGCTGCGGCTGGAGCTCCTTCATCAGGTGCTCGCGCTTGCTGGCCCGCTCGTTCTCGAGGATGACTCGGCGCGAGACGACGATGTTGCGGCGACGCTTGTTGAGCTTGATGATCTTGAATTCGAACGACTGCCCAAGCAGTTCGTCGATGTTGGGAACCCGGCGGAGCGCGATCTGCGAGCCGGGGAGGAAGGCGTCGACGCCCATCACGTTGACCACCACGCCGCCCTTGATCTTCTTCATCAGGGTGCCCTGCACCGGCTGGTCGGTCTCGTGGGCGACGCGGATCTTTTCCCAGACCCGCATGAAGTCGGCCTTCTTCTTCGACAACACCACGGCGCCTTCGTGGTCCTCGAGGTGCTCGAGGAAGACTTCGACCTCCTCGCCCTCCTGGGGCCGTTCCTTGAATTCGTCGAGCGGAACGGAGCCTTCGGACTTGAAGCCGACGTCGAGAATGACGGCGTTTTCGGTGATCCGGAGGACCTTCGACTTGACGATCTCTCCCTCGACGATCTGCGCCATCGTGCCCTCGTACATCGAGAGCATGCTTTCGTAGTCGGCGTCGGAGTAGGTGTCGTCGTAGAGGTCGGTACGGACCCGAAGGCCCGTGGCGGTGGAGAACTGCGCGGCGCCGGACTTGTGCGGCTTGGACATGGAACACTCACGCGGGCCCGGTGGGATGGGCCCCGGTTAGGGGTGAACCGACGACCCGGTCATTCGACCGGGCGAGGGGCGGAAGAAAGTAACGGGGAAGTGCTAGACCAGCAAGGCCTTACGTGCCGCGGTGACGATCCGATCGACCTGCTCGCGGAAGCTCAGGTCGGTGGTGTCGACGAGGATCGCGTCGGCCGCGCGGCGGAGGGGGGCGACGGCCCGGGAGGCGTCACTGGCATCCCGGGCGGCCAGGACGTTCGCCTCCGCCCGGACGGTATCGGAATCGAACATCTCGCCCCGCTGGGCTAACCGGCGGCGGGCCCGGGCCTCGGGGCTGGCCGTCAGGAACACCTTGAGCTTCGCGTCGGGAAAGACGGCGGTGCCGATGTCTCGACCATCGAGAACCAGAATCCGCTCGAGGGTGGCGGCGTCGCGGAGGCGGGCGTTGACCCACTCCCGAAGCACCGACAAGGCCGCGATCCGCGACACCGCCGCCGTCACCGCCTCGGACCGAATCTGCGACTCGGCCGGCCGGCCATCGAGAAAGGGGACGATCTCGGCCCCGTCGTGTTCGAGCACCAGACCGCGACGATCAGCCTCGGCCACGATCCCGACCGGGTCGTCCTGACCGAGTTCGAGCGCGATGAGCGTCAATCCGCGATAGAGGGCGCCCGAGTCGAGGTGGCTCGCGCCAAGCTCCCGAGCCACGGCCGCCGCGGTCGACGACTTGCCCGAGGCCGCCGGCCCGTCGATGGCGATGACTCGCGCGATCACGGTCCCCTCCGAAGTTGGCGGAGCACCTCGAAGAACCCGGGAAAACTCACCGCGACGCACGCCGGATCATCGATCCGGATCCGGGCGCCGGGAATGGTCCCCAGCACCGCGAACGCCATCGCGATTCGGTGATCACCATCGGTGCGGATCCTCCCCCGAGGTACGCGTTCACTGTCACCCTCGATCACCAGGGTGTTGCCCGCTCCGCTGGCCCGGTAGCCCAGCGATTCGAGGTTGTCGGCGATCAACCCGAGGCGGTCGCTCTCCTTGACCCGGAGTTCCCCGACCTGTTCGAACCGGGTGATGCCGCGGGCCCGGGCGGCCACCATGGCCAGCAGCGGAATTTCGTCGATCAGGGACGGAATCTCCGCGGCGGCGACGACAACACCCTCGAGTGCTCCGGGCCACGCGTCGATCCTGCCGATCGGCTCGCCGAGTTCGGCGCCCTCGATGGTCGTGACGACCCGAGCGCCCATCCGGGCCAGGACCGCGAGGAACCCAGTCCGGGTGGGATTGAGTCCGACTCGGGCAACCGTGGTCGGCCGACCGCCGAGCAGCCCCGCCCCGACCAGGAAGGCGGCCGAACTCGGGTCGCCGGGGATCTCGAGGTCGAAAGGGCGGATCGATCCGCCCGCCGCGAGTTCGATCCAACCATTCGTGCCCCCGATCGAAAAGCCGAGGGCCGCGAGCATCCGTTCGGTGTGATCTCGAGAGGCGCCGGTCGGCTCGCGCACCGCCACCGGGACCTGGCCGACGACGCCCGCGAGCAGCAGGGCGCTCTTCAGCTGGGCGCTCGACACCGGCAGTTCCCACCGGAGCGGCATCAGGCGTCCACCCGAGACCGTGAGCGGCAGCGTCTCGGCGAGGGGCGGCTGGAAGCGGGCTCCCATGAGAGACAGCGGCTCGGTGACCCGCCGCATTGGGCGGCGGCGAAGGGAGCGATCGCCAGTCAGCGTGGCCCGAAACCGGTGGGAGGCGAGGGCGCCGAGCAGCAGGCGGGCGGTGGTCCCCGAGTTCCCGCAGTGGAGCGGGGCGAGCGGTCGGCGGAACCGGCCAAGACCTCGGACCTCGACGGGCCGCCCGACCCGAAGCGGGCCCACCTCGACCCCGAGCTGGCGCAGAACCCGAGCCGTCGAACGGGCGTCCAACGAGGTCAACGCGCCGCGGATCCGGCTGGTGCCGCGGGCCAGGCCAGCGAGGATAAGTGCCCGATGGGTAATGCTTTTATCCCCCGGGACGATAATGGAAACGGTGCCTGTCATCCGGCCCTGTCAATGGAACGCCAGGGTGGCGGAGACCACCGCCCTGACAGGGGCAAGCTTCAGCCCGGCGACTGCCGCCTAGACTGTTGCGCCACAACACTTTAGTTTGACGATACTCGGGCTTGGAACCGTGATCTCAACCACCGCCAACGGGCCGGCCACCATCACCGAATCGCCTTCGTCGCCTCCCGGAGGGGGCGCGGAACCGAAGGACTACTGGCTCCTCCAGACCATCGCGGAGGCGGGCCTGGTCACGCCCGCCCAGGCCGAGACCCTCCGGGCCTCGGCCGGCGACAGCGTGTGGCGAGCGGTGGTGGCCACCGGCCTGGTAACCGACCGACAAGTGCTCGACGCGGTATCGGTTCGCTTCAAGGTGGCGGTAGCCGATCTCTCCGCGGTGAGTACCGGGGTGGCAACCTTGTTGCCCGAGAATCTGGCCCGAAAATACCAGATCGTCGCCGTCGGCGCCGACGATCGGCTGATCCGGATCGCCACCTCGGACCCACGCGACCTCGCGCTCGAGCAGACGCTCGCGTTCGTCACCGGGCGGGATGTCTTTTTCCTGGCCGCCGCCCCCGAGGCGATTTCGCAGAAGATCGAGGAAGTCTACCGCCCCGAAGCGGCCGTCAACCGCCTGGTCGACGGCCTCAACCCAACCAACGTCGAGACGATCGACGAAACGCCGGTGGCGGCGGCGCCGAAGGACCCGACCCTCGACGCCCCGATGGCGCGGCTGGTTGACGCGATGATCTCGGACGCGGTTCGCGAAGGCGCGAGCGACGTGCATTGCGAACCGCTGGCGGAAGGGACCTCGATCCGGTACCGGATCGACGGGGTCATCAAGGAAGTGATGCGGTTGCCGCCGTCGGCCGGACCCGCGCTGGTCCGCCGGGTCAAGATTCTCGCCCGGCTCGACGTGACCGACCCGCTGCATCCGCACGACGGCCGAAGCGCCGTTCGGGTCGACGGCAAGGCCGTCGACCTTCGAGTGTCGACCGTGCCGGTGGCGCGCCGCGGTGAAAAGGTCGTGATCCGGATTCTCGACAAGGAAAACCTCCGGGCCAACCTGGCGGATCT
>CADEGB010000283.1:5149-6222 GCA_902826755.1 uncultured Gemmatimonadota bacterium | reverse complement strand
CCATGAACCGGGTCAATCCGAAATTCGTGCTCCGCAACTACCTGGCCCAGCAGGCCATCGATCGGGCCCGGCTCAAGGACTACGGGGAGATCGAACGCCTCCGGGCGCTCCTGGCGGCACCGTTCGACGAACATCCGGGGCTCGAACACTACGCCGAGCCGCCCCCGCCGTGGGGCCGGGAGCTGGTGGTGAGCTGTTCCTCCTGACGCCTAACGCCTAGCGCCCGGCGAAGGTATCGCAGGCGTCGACCCGCCCGGACCGGTACCCGCGCTGGAACCAGTCCATCCGCTGCTGCGAACTACCGTGCGTGAACGCCTCGGGGGTGATCCGACCCTGCGTCGCCTTCTGGATCCGATCGTCGCCGACCGCCGCGGCGGCACCGAGTCCCTCCTCGACGTCACCGGCCTGGAGCAGGCCAGCGGCCCCGGCGTCGTGGCCCCAGACCCCCGCCAGACAATCGGCCTGCAACTCCATCCGGACCTGGACCTGATTGGCGCCGTCCGGATCGGTCTGCTGGAGCCGCCGCACCTTGGCCTCGACGCCGAGGAGGGTCTGCACGTGGTGGCCGATCTCGTGGGCCAACACGTACGCCTGGGCAAAGTCACCCGGGGCACCGAACCGGGAGTCGAGTTCGTCGAAGAAGCCCAGGTCGATGTAGACCTTCTGGTCGCCGGGGCAGTAGAACGGGCCGGACGCGGCCTGCGCAAAACCGCAGGCAGACTCGACCGCGTCGCGGAAGAGCACCAGCTTGGCGCGGGCGTACTGGGCGCCCAGGTCGGCAAAGGCCCGCTCCCAGTAGTTCTGGGTGCTGTCGAGCACGAACGAGACGAATTTGACCTGGAGCTCTTCCTCCGGGCTGGCCTGGACCGGTCCCGCCGGCGCTTCGACCGCGGACCCGCCCCCACCCAGCGCCCCGCCACCGACGAGACTGAAGAAGTCCTGCTTGAACACCACGCTCAGGATCAGCAGGATGATGACCCCGCTGATCCCGAGCCCCCGCCCGCCGCCCAGGCGGCGGGGACTCATTCCTCGACGGTCTTCGATGTCTCGACTCGTGTTGCCTGGTTTCCAAC
>CADEGB010000283.1:0-5139 GCA_902826755.1 uncultured Gemmatimonadota bacterium | reverse complement strand
GGGTTTCCACCGCATGGGCGGGCGACTCGTTTCTGAACGGTGGGAACCGGGCGGCAGGACCGCCGTGACCCGACGATTCTAGTCGTCCGCGGGCCGCCGCAGTAGGGCCCTAATGAACCCGCCCCCCGGTGGCGCCAGCCAGGAGGCTGCCGAGCCACAGGGTCACGAACGTCCCGTAGAACGCGGCAAAGACCACTAGGGCGATCCGCCGCGACAGGGGCGGGCGGAGGGCCGGCGGAAGCAGGGTGCAGTTGATGTACAACAGGTGGATCGAGGCGATGACGAACACCACACCTGCCATGTTGGCGGCGAGCTGAAGCAGGAAAAACGGCTGGGCCAGCTTGAGGGCAATGGCCCCCCAGGTGACACCCACGATCAGGACCCCGTAATACACGGCCCGGACGTCGCCGCCGCGCCAGGACCGGAGCCTTCGACTCCCGGTCCAGAGGATGTCAGTAATGGCCCGGGTCAGACCCTCCATCTGGTCGAGCTGGGTCTTGAAGAGGATCCAGACGGCCATCACCGCCACGATCATCCCGAGGATCGGGGCCACAGCCCGGCCGCTCGACTCCGCCAGCGTTGCCGCGGCACCGAGTCCGCTGATGGCGGTGCCCGCCGGGACGAAGGCCAGATAGAGCATGGCCGGCAACGCCATGCCGAGGGCCGCGCCGACGAAGAAGACGCCCCATTGGTCGACCCGGACGATCCGCCACCAGCCTTTCCAGCGACCCATGGCCTCGGGCGTCTGGTCGAACGCGAAGCCGCCGTGCGCGAGGTTCACTTTTTCGCCCGTGGCCGAGGCGATATACCCCGCGTTACCGCTCATCCCGTAGCCCTTGTCACGCGCCCAGTTGGAGAGCGTCAGGTTGGCCATGCCGCCCGCGCCGGTAAACGCCGCAAAGGCACCGAGCAGCGTCAGGTCGATGTCGGCCGGGATGGGATGGAATCCACCGGCCACGGTGTCATAGCCGACGAAGCCGGCCAAGGTCCGAGCCCAGATGGACCCCGGGACGAACAGGATGGCCAAGGTGGCGAATCCGATCAGCACCCCGCCCACGAGGACCCAGTTCAGGATCTCGAGCGTGCGCTCGATCCGCCGGCCGAAAAGGAGGAGTCCGAAGCAGGCCGCGTAGGTGGCCAGGCCGATCAGGTAGACGGTATTGGCATCCGCACCGGTGGCGAGACGACCAGCAGAAAGGAAAAAGACCGCGCCGGCCGCGTTCGCCGCCCACGCTGGCCAGCCGTTCTGCAGGAAGTAGAGGGCCGCGTAGAACCAGGCCCAGCCGGTCGCCGAAGGCCCGGTCCGCATGAAGCCGGAGAATACCGGTTCTCCGGTGGCCAACGTGTATCGCATCACTTCCAGGTTGAAGAGCGTCTGGAGGACGATGGCGCACGCGGCGATCCACAGCACGGTGGGTCCGTGCTTGATGATCATGGCGGGTCCGAGCAGGAACTCGCCGCTCCCGATCGAGAGGCCGAGGAGGATGACGCCCGGGCCGACGACGGGAATCCAACCCAAACCCTTGGGATTGGGCGGGACCGGCATCTCGGCCCGGACGTAAGGATCGAGCCCGCTGCGCGCCTCGCGCGGGAGCGACTCAGTGAACGACGGCGGCGAAGCTGGCAGTGGCAATCACTCCTTCTCGTCGGACCTGCACCCAGATCCGATACGAGCCGGGTTGTGGAAAGGCATACGGGAACTCGAGGCGACCATCGAAGACGGGATGCGCCGGATGGGCGGCCGGATCAGCGGCCAGGCGACGGGCGAGCATCCCCGGTACGGTGTCGGTGACCTGGCGCCCACCCAGTGCCGCCTGGGCCACCATCGAGATGGTCCCGTTGGGGTGGAGGTGGATGTAGACCTGCCCGTCGTCCCGCTGGACGACCGCGTGGCCCGCCATCCCGAGGTACGGCAAGAGCGTGGCCGGCCGGCCGTCAGCCTCACGGACCACGAACACGAGGCCGGCATCCTGGTTGGCCACCAGTGAGTCGGGTCGACGCTCCCAGGCAATCGAGGCACCGTCCGGAAGGACGAAGCGATCGCCGGTGGGGAGGCCCGCAAAGATCGCGTCGTCGGGGTCGGTCGGCTGGAGCCCGTCACCCGAACCGACCGCGGGGACGTCGACGGCAGCCACCATGGTCTGCGGAAACCCGGTTTCGTGCACCACGTCGGCGTAGACGTCGTAACGCCCCGGCGACAGGGCGCCCAGGTCGGCTGTGAAGGTGAGGGAGTCCCGGGAAACTGGATGGAGGTGGCCGAACCCGGACCCGTCGTCCCGCTTCATCATGAACAGGTGCATCAACTTCCCGTGATCGGGCACCAACGGGCTCACCGAAAACCGCTCCCAGCGGTTCCGGGCCCGCCGTGACGACCAAACCGAGTCGGTGATCGTGAACGCCAGAACTCGTCGCCCCTCCGCCGTGTCGACCCGGGCCGCGGCGGCGAACGGGCGATACAACTCGTCCCGGTACTCCCGGGCCACGGCCTGCCACCAGGTCCAACCACCCCAGAGGGCCACGCCGAGAATCCCAGCCCCGACCGCGGCGGCCACCCGGCCACTTCGGGCGGGTGATTCCCCCGGCGGCGCCACGCCGTCGGATGCCGCCGCCCGGAAAATGGTGACGGCGCCGACGAAGAGAAAAACCCCCAGCACGGCCAAGAGCTTGCCGAGCCACGGGTAGAGCGCGATCTGCCGTTCGGCGACCGCGGCGACCGGCACGATTGCCGTCCCACTCCCCGCGGCGCCAGTCACTTCGACGTTGACGCTGAACGACCCGGGGGTCATGAACCAGAGTTCGGCATGATACGACCCGGGCCGGCCGGGCACTGGCTGGGCCACGTCGGGCGGCGGCGCGCCTTCGGTGCCGGCGTCGAAGATGATGGGCTGGGCCGTCACCCGGGTCACGCCCTGGCCGGTGACGGCGATGTCGATCTGGCCCAGACCTGGCACCACGCCGGGCAACCGAACGACGACGCGAACCGGATACGGGCCGGCGGTCCCCTGGAACCAGGTGTCCGGGCTGCCGAGGTGACCGCTGGTGGCGACGGCCACGGCGGCCAACACGGCCGTCAGGCCAAGTCGCCGGACATGTCCCATTATCGACGGACCCGGGTCATCCAGGTCCCCCAAGCCAACCCGAGGCGGCTCGCGACCGCGGCAAAGCCCGCGGCAATCGCGAGGCCCACTGCCAGCGCCCCGACGTCGAGCGAGCCGGTCCAGCCCTTACCGGGGACCCAGGTGTAGCCGGGAACGTCGAAGAAGGTCTTCGTCCACTCGCCCAGCCTGGCGGTGTAGTCCCAATAGCCCTGACCGAAGAGGTAGTTCGGCTGCTCGAGGGAGAGAAGGAATGACGCGAACGGCCACTGCACGGCGGCCAACAACCCCACGAACGCAACCCCGATGGCCGGCGCGAGCAGCCAGTCGCTTTGCCCGACGAACCGACGGACCAACCAGTCGACGGCAACGGCCGGCACGACGACAAGGATTGGGAAGCCGGGAGGAACCAGATTGGTGACCGGATTGTAGATCGGCGCCAGCATCGGGGTGGCCGGCACGAGGGCCAGCACCCAGTTCATGACCACCATGATGGCCGAATACACGAGCGCCGCGGTCGTGGCGGGCCACCGCGACCGACCCGCTCGGGCTACGGCGACGAGGAAGATCGGGAACAGGGCGCCGGCGATCTGGTAGAAGGCCGGCCGGTGCTGGAGATTGGCGACCCCGGTTTCCGCGTACACCATCGTCGCGATCATCAGGACGATCAGGCCCATCGAGGCGGAGAACACCAGGCTGTGACCCTGGGTAGCCTGCCGGTTCTGGGACGCGAGCATCATCAGCATGGCACCCAGCTGAACGGTCACCATGCCCAGAAGGAGAAAGACGTGCGGCGGAGTGAGAATCTCGACGTCGAGCCCGTAGGCGTTGTGCCACCAATCGTCGAACGGGGCGGAGGTGATCATCGCGATCGTGCCCCAGATGCAGACCCAGCCGCCCAGCGGTCCGAAGAAGACGCCCCACCAGCGAACCGCCTGATCCCGATCGGCGGGGGGCGCGAAGAACGAGGTGTAAATCACCCGCCAGCCGCAGAACAGACCGGCCACGGCGGCGGCCACCTGCTCGAGCACGTGGGGCGGACTCCAGAACGTGTCGCGCCCGATGGCTCGGTGCCACGCGATGTCCCAATGGAGCCCAATGACGATGGCCGCCGAGGCAAACAGCACCGCGGGGACCGTCGCGTCCAGCGCCAGTCGACGCGCCAGCACCGAGGTGCCAGCCCCCGACGGCGTCGTACCCTCGAGCGTTGAAATGGTCATCGGTAGAGAATAACTGCGAAACGGGCCGGCCGGAGGAGGCCCCGGTCGCCCCGGAACCGAGCGGGCGTTAACGTTCCGAGGTGACCCCCTTCCCTCTCGCCGACCGCCGCGCCGCATTCCGTGCCGCGGCGATCGCCTTCGTCCCGGAGCTGGGCCGGGCCCCTGACCCCGTTTGGGACCGCCTCGAAGGCACCGTCAGCCAGGTTCTCGCCGCCCGACCTGCCCCGATGGTCCGCCAGCTCCGCCTCTTCCTTGCCGCCCTCGACCTGCTGAGCCGCATCCGGCATGGCCGGGGGCTCGCGGGCCTCGACCTCGAGCGGCGGATCGCCTTCCTCCATCGGTTCGAGCGCTCCTCGGCGCTGCTGATCCGCCGCGGAGTTTGGGGTCTCCGGACCCTGGTGTTCATGGGCTACTACACCCAAGCCGACGTCATCGCCGCGGTCGGCTATCGGGCCTCGGCGGCCGGTTGGGCGGCGCGACGATGACGACCCGGCGGTACGACGTCGTCATCGTCGGGTCCGGCGCCGGCGGGGGTACCGTGGCGGCGCGACTCGGCGAGCTGGTGGCGGGGGGAAAGTCGGTGCTGGTGCTGGAGCGCGGTCCGCGGTTCGAGGACCACGACTTTTCCGGCACGGAGATCGACATGGCGGGGGCCCTCTTCGTGGATGGAGGAGGCTTCCTGACCGCCGACGGGACGATGTCGCTGGCGTTTGCGCAGGGATACGGCGGCGCGACCATCGTCTACACCGGGACCTCGATCCCGGCGCCCGAACGAGTCATCCGCCGGTGGGACCTCCCCGGCCTCGAGCACCGCGAGCTCGCCC
>CADEGB010000282.1 GCA_902826755.1 uncultured Gemmatimonadota bacterium | reverse complement strand
CCGTTGGACGTTCCCCGACGGCGAATGCCCGGATGCTCGCGTTTTGGCGGGCCCCGTTCGGCGAGTACGAACGCCGCTCGCCGGCCCGGGCCTCCCGGGCCGGATTCCCCCTGCAGGTCGGTTGGTCGGTCGACGTGCACGATGCCCTGGGTCTGCCCCCGTGCCCGCCGGACGCCGCGGCGGACCACCGCTGCCTCGATGCCGGCCGGATGACCGATCGGATCATTCAGTACGCCGACACCAGTACCCGATCACTCGACGCGGTGGTCGTCCTGGCCCATCTCCAGAATCCGTATCGCTGGACCCTCCCGCCGGAGGGGCTGACCCGCCTCGTCGACTGGGCGGCAAGCCGAGGGTTCGTGGTCCGGCCGCTTTCGGCGGTGTTCGACTGGGACCTGGCGCCGGACGTCGAGCGGCTATTCGGAACGACCCGGTAAGCCCACCGGGCCGCCGTTGCCGTCGGAATGGTTCGGCGGCAAGTTTGTTGGATGACCCGACTCATCTCGCTTGCCGCCCGCGCCGGCCGCTGGGCCCTCGACTGGACCAAGTCGATCGCCGTGGCCCTGGTCGTCTGGTTCCTCCTGTCCTCCTTCGTGGTCAAGGCCTTCCACGTCACGTCGGGGTCCATGGAGCGGACGCTCCTGGTCGGGGACTTCCTCTTCGTCAACAAGCTCCTCTACGGCGCCGAAATCCCGCTGACCAAGGCGCACTTGCCCGCCATTCGGGAGCCTCGGGTCGACGAGATCATCGTCGTGCGGTCGCCGATCGAGGACCTGACCCTGCTCAAGCGGCTGGTGGGTCTGCCGGGTGACGTGATTGCCATGCGAGACGGGCAACTCTGGCGGAACGGATCGCCGGTCGTCGAACCCTATGTCACCCTGGCCGCCACCGCGCCGATAGTCGATTCGGCGACGTTGACGCGGCTCCGAGCCTGGCAACTCCCCTATCTGGTCGGGGGCGACCCCGCCACCTACCGGCCCACCCTCCGGACCTGGGGCCCGCTCCGGGTCCCGCCCGACTCCCTGATGGCCATGGGTGACAACCGAGACGACAGCTTCGATTCCCGTTTCTACGGGTTCATTCCGCGGGCCAATCTCCAAGGCGCGCCGCTGTTCATCTACTACAGCTACGACCCAAGTTCCTGGCGACCCCTCCCGGCCCTGGCGGCCGTCCGGTGGGGGCGCTTCTTCCGAGCGCCATTCTGAGCCACGAGGAGGATCGGGGACGGCCGGGAACGCCCGGTCAGGTGGGTAGCCCTTCGAACAAGTCCGCGACTCGAATCACCAGCTCTCGCCCACTCGCCGGCGAGCGCCACGCCAATTCATTGCCGGCCTCGAGCTCCCCGTGTCCGGCCGGCCGGCGGAACACTTTTCGAGTCTCCAATTCGACCCGCCAGACTTCCCGAACTCCGACCGCGAGGTAGCCGTCTCGTTTGTAGTCGCGATCGTAGATCCGCGAACCCGCGCCGGACACTTCGATGGCCAACCAGCGTTCCGATACTCGATCCCAGCCGCTTCCCGGTCCCGGGCCCAACCGTCCGATCAACAGGTCAGGTTCCATCCGTAGGCTCGGCCGCAGCTCCACCACGCCGGGGCCGGCCACGAAGGTGCCTGGCTCAGCGAGCAGGAATTCGCGAAAGATGGCGCCCAACGCGAACACCACGATTCCGTGCTCGAGGCCCGGCGCGGGACTCACGAACAGGACTCCGTCCAGCAGCTCGTACCGATTGCCGTCCGGCGGGAACTCGTCCAGCTCGTCGATCGTGTAGCGGCGCAGGGTGACCGGCATGCCCATAATCTGAGGCCTCGGCGCGAGGGTCGGCAACTCGGCATCCCGCACGATCGGCTCGGTTACGGTGATCCACGTAACCGGAACGAACTGCGCCCGGACCATTCCTACTCGAAACGGGCCTGGGCGCTGAAGCCGTGACGCGTTTGGCGCCAGGGAAACTGGCTGGTCCTGTTTCAGGAGACCGGGTGCGTCGGAACCCGGATGAACCCGTGCCGGACCGCCAGCAACACCAACTCGGCCCGGTTCTTCGCGCCGAGCCGGCGCATGACCGCCTTCGAGTGACCGGCCGCGGTGTGCACGCTCAACCCGAGCGCCACCGCCGCTTCCCGGATGTTGTGACCACAAGCCAGCAGGCCGACCATCTCCACCTGGCGTTTGGTGAGAAGGACCGACCCGTCCAGCTTCGAACGGACCATTGGTTCGGACATTTTTCCTTGAAGGACTCCTGGCATCCCCAAGATGGGATTGGGTCACTCCGAGAACAAGCTAGGAAAAAACCTTGGTTTGCCATTTTGGGATTCTGTCAAGAGTCTTAATCCCGAGTAGGGACATCGGGTTGCCGCGCCTCGCCCCGAGGCGGATATTCTCGCTGACCGACCCGTTCCCGTTTCCCGTTTTCTCCCAACGCCCCCAATCCGGAGCCACCATCCGTGGACCTCGGTAGCCTCCCGACCCGCAACGCCCGTCACTACGCCGATCGGGAAGCCCTCGTCTTCGAGGGCCGCCGGTTTACCTGGCGCCAACTCAACGACCGGTTCAACCAGACCGCCAACGCCCTTCGGGCCCTGGGCCTCCGAAAGGGCGACAAGATCGCCCTCTTCCTCCCGAACACCCTCGAAATCGTCGACCTCTACTGGGCCATCGCCAAGGTCGGGGCCGTCGCCGTCCCCCTGAGCCCGCTCCTTCGGGGCCCCGGCTTGGCCGCCCTGATCCGGGACAGCGATGCCGTCGCCCTCGTCAGCTGCCGGGACCTGGCTCCCGAAATCGACCGGGTCCGGGATCAGCTGGCCGCCATTCCCGCCACCCGGCTTCTCAGTACCGACGAGCCGGGCCGACCGGGCTGGGCCGACTACGCCGGCCTGGTGGCCTCCGCCAGCGCCGCCGAGCCGCCGTCGAGCGGGGTGGTGCCCTCGGATCCGTACAACATCATGTACTCGAGCGGCACCACCGGCGAACCCAAGGGCATCGTCCACTCCCACGACATCCGGGCCCACTACGGGATGATCTTCTCGGGTCCGTGGCGGATGGGGGGCGAATCGGTCGTGATCCAGTCCGGCTCGCTCGTCTTCAACGGCGCCATGCTGATGTTCATCCCCTGGATGTACAACGCCGCCAAGCTGGTGCTCCAGCGGAAATTCGACCCGGCGCTGTATCTCGACGCGCTGGTCCGGGAACGGGCCACCCACGGGATGATGGTGCCGTCGCAGATCGTGGCGCTCCTGGCCCATCCCGACTTCACCCGCGAGGCGCTCGCGTCCTTCGAGACGCTCCTGACCGTTGGCGCCCCGTTGCTCCTCGAGCACAAGGAACGGCTCAACCGGCTCAAGCCCGGGATGTGCTGCGAACTCTACGGGCTGACCGAGGGCGGGTGCGCCACGGTCCTCGATCGGAGCGATTTCCTCCGGAAGCCGGGTTCGGTCGGGGCGCCGCTCCCGTTCTGCGTCATGAAGGTGGTCGATGAGGAGGGCCGGGAACTCCCCCCGCGCGGGATCGGCGAGATCATCGGTACCGGCACCCTGATGATGCTGGGCTATTACAAGCGCCCCGAACTCACCGCCCAGGCCGTGCGCGATGGCTGGCTCCACACCGGCGACGTCGGCTTCTTCGACGAGGAAGGATTCCTCTACCTCGTCGACCGGAAGAAGGACATGATCATCTCGGGTGGGGTCAACGTGTACCCGAAGGACATCGAGGAAATCGCGGCCCAACACCCGGCCGTGCGCGAATGCGCGGTGTTCGGCGTGCCCGATTTCAAATGGGGGGAAGCCATCCACTGTGCCGTGATCCTCAAGCCCGCCGAGACGGTGGCCCCCGATGACCTGAAAGAGTGGATCAACGCTCGGGTCTCGGCCTCGTTTCAGCGGGTCCGGGAGGTGTCCATCCGGGACGACTTTCCCCGGAACTCCGCCGGGAAGACGCTCAAGCGGGAAATGCGGGCGCCATTCTGGGCCGATCAGTCGTCTCGGATCTGACCCGTCGTGGACATCGGCTCACTCCCCACCCGCAACGCCCGTCATTGGCCCGACCGCCTGGCCCTCGTTTTCGAGGACCGGCGGCTCACCTGGCGGGACCTGAATGCCCGGATCAACCAGGCCGCCAACGCCCTCCGCCAGGCTGGCGTCGGGAGGGGCGACGCGGTGGCCCTGCTGCTTCCCAACTCGCTCGAGCTGGTGGAACTCTACTGGGCGCTCGCCAAACTCGGGGCCGTGGCGGTGCCGCTGAGCCCGCTGCTTCGAGGGCCGACGCTCGAAACCCTGATCCGCGACAGCGATGCCGTTGCCCTCGTCACCGCGCATCACCTGGCTCCGGAGGTGATCCGGATCCGGGCCGGCCTCGGCTCCATTCCAGGCCACCGTTTCTACCTGATCGACGGCACCGAACCGGGCTTTGCCGACTATCGCGCGGCCACCGCGGCCGCGCTGGCGGCCGAACCTCCGCCTAGCGGGATCACCGCCCAGGATCCCTGCCAGATCATCTACTCCAGCGGCACCACCGGCGATCCCAAGGGCATCATCCACACCCACCGGATGCGGGCCTACTACGGGATCAACTTCTCCCGGACCTGGCGGATGGCGGGAAATTCGGTCGTCCTTCAAGCGGGGTCACTCGTCTTCAACGGCTCGATGCTGATGACGCTGCCGTGGATGTACACCGGCGCCCGCCTGGTGGTGCAGCGGAAGTTCGAGCCGGCCGGCTACCTCGCCGCCGCGGTGCAGGAGCGGGTGACGCATGCGATGCTGGTGCCGTCCCAGATCGGATCCCTCCTGGGCCATGCCGAGTTCGGCGCGGCGCTCGCCACGTTCGAAACCCTGCTCTCGGTCGGGGCACCGCTCCCGCTGCAGCACAAGCAGCGGTTGAGTGGGTTGAAACCCGGCATCTGCTGCGAACTCTACGGCCTGACCGAAGGTGGTTCGACCACCGTGCTCGACCGGAACGACTTTCTTCGGAAACCGGGCTCGGTCGGGGTACCGCTGCCGCTGGCGGAGATGAAGATCGTCGACGACGAGGGTCAGGTGCTCCCGCCCGGCGCCATCGGCGAGATCTGCGGCCGCAATGCCCTGATGATGCCCGGCTACCACAAGCGACCGGATCTCACCGCCCGCGCGGTCCGCGATGGTTGGCTCCACACCGGCGACGTCGGCTACCTCGACGAGGACGGGTTTCTCTTCCTCGTCGATCGGAAGAAGGACATGATCATCTCCGGTGGGGTCAACGTTTACCCCAAGGACATCGAGGAGATCGTCACGGCGCACCCAGCGGTCCAGGAAGCGGCGGTCTTCGGGGTACCCGACCCTCGCTGGGGCGAGGCGCCGCACTGCGCGGTGATCCTGAAGCCGGGAAAGATCGAGGACCCGGCGGCGCTCCAGCGATGGATCAACGCCAGGGTCGGCGCGGCCTACCAGCGGGTCCGGGATGTGTCGATCCGTGATGAATTTCCGCGGAATGCCGCCGGCAAGACCCTCAAGCGAGAACTCCGGGCTCCATTCTGGGAGGGGAGGGAATCGCGGATCTGACCCGGGTCGACTGACCGGCATGCCGCGGTTGCGGTCCCCCCGCGCGGGTCATACGTTGGGGAATGACCAGTCCGGCATGCGACCCATGACGGAGCCGCGCGACGTGACCACGCTCCTCCACCAGTGGCGGCGGGGCGATGAAGACGCGCTCGAGCGGATGATCCCGCTCGTGTACGATGAGTTGCGGGGCATCGCCGCCCGGCTGATGCGGCGCGAGCGGGCAGACCACACCCTCCAGGCCACCGCGCTGGTGCACGAGGCGTACGCCCGGCTGATCGGCGTCGAGATTCCCTGGCAGGATCGGGCCCACTTCTTCGCCATTGCCGCCCGGCAGATGCGTCGGGTCCTGGTCGACCACGCCAAGGCCCGGGGCCGCCAGAAGCGCGGTGGCGATCTCCACCAAGTCACCCTCGAGACGGCGGCACTCGTCCAGGAAGACCCACCGACCGGCATCGTCGAAATCGCCGAAGCCTTGACCCGCCTGGCGCTTCAGGACCCTCGCAAGGCCAGGACGATCGAGCTGCATTTTTTCGGCGGCCTGACCATCGACGAGATTTCCGCCGCGCTCGAGGTGTCCACCGCCACCGTCAATCGCGATCTCAAGTTCGCGAAAGCGTGGCTCTATCGAGACCTCCGTGACGCCGAGGGCCTCTCGTGATCGATCCCGAACGATGGGCCCGGATCGAGGACCTGTTCGCCCGCGCGGAGGACCTGCCCCCGGCCGACCGAGCCGCCTGGCT